>JAUNCB010000101.1 GCA_030526765.1 Bacillota bacterium | reverse complement strand
GTTCTGGCTTCCGGTCGTGACGTAAACGTTCTGGTTGTAGATACAGAAGTATACTCCAATACAGGCGGTCAGTCCTCCAAGGCTACACCCATCGGTGCTGTGGCTCAGTTCGCAGCAGGCGGTAAACCCACAGTGAAGAAAGACCTGGGTGCTCTGGCAATGAGCTACGGTTATGTATATGTTGCACAGGTTGCTCTGGGCGCAGACCCTAACCAGCTGATCAAAGCACTGAAGGAAGCAGAAGCTTACAAAGGTCCTTCCCTGATCATTGCTTATGCTCCTTGTATCAACCACGGTATCTCCAAGGGTATGGCAAACTCTCAGCTGGAAGCAAAACTGGCTGTTCAGTCCGGTTACTGGCACCTGTACCGCTTCAACCCCGAACTGAAGAAGGAAGGCAAGAACCCCTTCATTCTGGATTCCAAAGAACCTTCCATGGATCTGAACGAATTCCTGATGGGCGAAGTTCGTTATGCTTCCCTGGTTCGTACATTCCCCGAAACAGCAGAAGTACTGCTGAAAGAAGCAGAAGTTCAGGCGAAGGAAAAATACGAATCCTACAAGAAAATGGCTGAAATGTAATTGCCCTCAGGCAAACTGCAATGGTCAGCTAAAGCTGTAAATACATAAAAACAAACGGCAGGATCTGCGGATCCTGCCGTTTTCTTTCAGAATTCTTAAAAGTTTCTTTCTATTTGCCGCTTCACCTTTTCTTCTCTCAGCGGATATGCTACAGTGATGCTGAGAAGAAAAGATTGTCATTCTGTTTTGATTTTGACAAGGAGGAGATTTTTATGAATAAAAAAGCATTTGCTGTGATTTCCTGTATGATTTTTATTCTGGTGGCAGCTGTGGGCTGCAGCAATAAAGCCCCTGCCCCCGAAACCCCTGATACGGAGGTTCCCGTAGTGGAAGCAGCGGAACCCACAACACCCCCCGCAGAGGAGGATCTGCTGGAGCTGTATGACTATGCTGCTGCTCTTTATACAGAAATCGGCAAGATGGACTTTGCCGTGGATAAAGAAGCTTCCATCATTCAGGACGATACAACCTATTATAAAATCGTCGATGAGCGCTTTGATAGTTATGATACCTTCAAAGCACATCTGATGCAGGTCTTTACCGCAAACATGGTAAACACAGAGCTGCTGCGGGAAACACGCTTCATTGAAGGCAAGGACGGTTATCTTTATGCTGCGGAAGGCAGCAGCGGCACCCCCTTCTATGCAGGCTATTGCCTCGGTGAGCCCGTGATCGGAGAGGATATCATCACCGTACCTATGACAGCATATTTCACTGCAGATGACAGCCCTTACACCGAAGAAAGATTCTCTGAAGTCCCTGATAACCCCGAGGATTTCAGAACAGAGGAATACGAATTTACTCTGCTGCCTGAAGATGGCATCTGGAAATTTGATATCTTCCGTGTATTCTACTAATACAATGTAAAAAACGGAAAGCGTTCTCAAAAGGATCGCTTTCCGTTTTCTTTTCTGCTCTTTTATTTCAGTCTTTCCCATTCCGCTTCCTTGAAGCCCACCAACACAAAATCTGCGCCAATGATCAGAGGACGTTTCACCAGCATCCCATTGGTGGCAAGCAGTGCCAGCATTTCCTCCTCACTCATTTCCTTCAGCTTATCCTTCAGCTGCATTTCCTTATACACCAGACCGCTGGTATTGAAGAATTTCTTCAGAGGCAGACTGCTTTTTTCCCACCACAGCTTCAGCTCCTCTGCTGTGGGATTCTCTTCCACAATATGTCTATCCGTAAAGGCAACACCATTCTGCTCCAGCCATGCCTTTGCTTTCTTGCAGGTCGTACATTTGGGGTATTCCAAAAACATAACGCTCATTTTTCTCGCTCCTTTTCGTTTTTTTCTATTATACGGTGTTTTCTCTCTCCCTACAAGTTGCCATTGCAACAGAAAATTTGAAATTCCCTCATTGACAGCCTCCCTGCCTATGGTGTACCGTAAAAGAAAGAACCCAAAAAGGAGGAATTCCCATGAAATTCGGATTTATCGGCGCAGGCAATATGGCAGGCGCTATCATAAAAGGCATGACCATCGGTACCCGGAGCTTTGACGGAAAGGATATCCGAATCAACAGCAAAACCATGACCACTGCCGAAAAACTGGCAGCGGAATGCGGTGCTGCTGCTGCAACGGCAGAAGAAGCCGCAGCCTGCGATGTTCTGGTGCTGGCTGTGAAGCCCCATGTGCTTGCCTCTGTTGTTCCCCCTCTGCAGGAGACCATCGCAGCGAAAAAGCCCCTTGTGGTTTCCATTGCTGCGGGAAAAACCCTTTCCTATCTGGAGGAGCTTCTGCCCGAAGGCACGCCCATCGTGCGGGTCATGCCAAATATCAACGCAAAGATCGGTGCAGCCACCAGCGGCATGTGTAAAAACGAACAGGTCACAGCAGAGCAGGAGGCACTGGTGCGGCAGATCTTTGAAACCATCGGCACTGTTATTTCCGTAGAGGAAAGTCAGTTTGGTATTTTTACTGTACTGGCAGGCTCCGCTCCCGCCTTTGCCTATCTTTATATGGATGCTCTGGCAAGAGCGGCTGTAAAGGCAGGGATGTCCAAACAGCAGGCCCTTACCATCGCTGCCGCCACCGTAGAGGGCAGCGCAAAAATGATCCTGAAAAGCGGCGAGCATCCCATGGCACTGGTGGATCAGGTCTGCTCCCCCGGCGGCACCACCATTGAAGGGATCGCAGCACTGCAAAACCATGGCTTTGAAGCAACGCTGACCGCTGCCTTTGATGCTGTGCTGGAAAAGGATCAGCGCATCGGAAAGAAAAACTGAAAGCTCTTCAAAAAAATAAGGATAACCTTAAAATGAGGTTATCCTTGTTTTTTTATTTCTGATAGGGTCTTGTTTTTCTGCTTCCTTCGCCGTATTCCTCCAGAGATCTGATCTGATCGTCAGCATCCCATTCCACGATATAAACACCGTCCATCCAGCGAGGTGTACCGCTCTTTGTCAGTGCTTCCATTTTGAATCTGACTACGGTTTTATTATCGTCCATATGCAGGAAATCCTTTGCATAGAATGCCTGCATCACATTATTCTTATGCCAGTCCTCAAACCATTCTCTGATCTCTTCCTTACCAAAATACTGATAGCCCCAGCATTCTGTATATTCCACATCGTCGGCAAAAATAGCAGCCATGGGTGTAATATCATCCCCTACCCACATTTCAAACCAGACATTGATCTTTTCTTCTCTCTGACGCAACATATTCACGCACCCCCTGTTTTGTTTTCCATTTATGCACAATTGTGCTTGATACATCCATTCTACCATAAAAAGACTTATCCGACAAGGAAATAAAATACCTCCCTTTCCCACAAACGAAAAAGGAGGTATGCGCTTTTTATTTAAATGTATTTTCAATGGGCTGAGGATCGCTCCAGCTGATGATCTTTGCATCAATTTCCGGTATTTCTTTTTCATCCTCATAATATTGGCCTGCCTCCGCATCCCAATAGGAAAGATAAGGCGCAGAAACACCCCATTCATAATCCGGCGCTCCCATATAATATTCCGGATTCAATTCGATATAGATAAACAGATCCGGTTCATTTTCGGGATCCAGATAGAAAAAGGAATACTCTTCGTTATATTTCATTTCAGAATTCCAGTCTCTGGTGGTACCACCATCCAGCGCAAAGGAATCTCCTGCATATTCATAGATCATGGCATCTTCAATGGTGCTTCTCTCCCCCTTGTATTCATACTCCAGCACAAAAGGGATCTCTGCCTGCTCGATCTCCGGTTTATCAGGATGTACAAAAAACATTTCCCACAGAACTGCACCGCAGAACATCAGAAAAGGAGCCATGCAGATCAGAAGAAATACGATCAATGCGATCAATATCCCAATTATGATCTTTGTCAGCGTACTTTTCGGTTTCTTTTCCTTTTTTACTTTTTCTATCTTTTCTTCCATCAGAACACCTCTTTTCTATTCCTTTTCATATTTTTTTCTATTGTACCAGACAAGCCCCTTCGCCGCAACTGAAGAAAAAATCCCCCATCCGTAGATGAGGGATCGATCAGTCGAAAACGATTCGTAAGGCTTTCCCTTACGCATGTTCTTGCGCCGCAAGTCATTTTTTACATCTGCAGCCGCTGAACCTTGCAAGAAAGTTCACCGCTTTCATCTGTAAAAATGGTTTTCTCCGCTTTATATCATTTCTTTGTGGGAACCAGTACCTTTGTACCGCCCATGTAAGGCCACAGAACTTCGGGAATCTTTACAGTACCGTCAGCCTGCAGATTGTTTTCCAGGAAAGCGATCAGCATACGAGGAGGTGCTGCTACTGTATTGTTCAGTGTGTGAGCGAAATATTTCTTACCGTTTGCATCCTGTACACGGATACCCAGTCTTCTTGCCTGTGCATCACCCAGGTTGGAGCAGGAACCGATTTCAAAATATTTTTTCTGTCTGGGAGACCATGCTTCTACGTCAACGGATTTTACCTTCAGGTCAGCCAGGTCACCGGAACAGCATTCCAGTGTTCTTACAGGGATATCCATTGTGCGGAACAGATCCACTGTGTTCTGCCACAGCTTATCATACCACATGGGGGATTCATCGGGGTTACATACCACGATCATTTCCTGCTTTTCAAACTGGTGGATACGGTAAACGCCTCTTTCTTCGATACCGTGAGCACCTTTTTCTTTACGGAAGCAAGGGCTGTAGGAGGTCAGGCACTGGGGCAGATCTTCTGCTTTATTCATTGTATCGATGAATTTACCGATCATGGAGTGTTCGGATGTACCGATCAGATACAGGTCTTCGCCTTCGATCTTATACATCATGTTTTCCATTTCAGCAAAGCTCATTACGCCTGTTACAACGTTTGCACGGATCATGAAGGGAGGGATGCAGTATCTGAAGCCTCTGTCGATCATGAAATCTCTTGCGTATGTCAGAACTGCGGAATGCAGACGCGCGATATCGCCCATCAGATAGTAGAAGCCGTTGCCTGCAACCTTTCTTGCGGAATCCAGATCGATACCATCGAAGGATTCCATAATGTCTGTGTGATAAGGAACTTCAAAATCGGGAACAACGGGTTCGCCGTATTTCTGCACTTCCACGTTTTCGCTGTCATCTTTACCAATGGGAACGGAAGGATCGATGATATTGGGAATGGTCATCATGATCACTTTGATGCGTTCTTCCACTTCTTTTTCCTTTGCTGTCAGCTCTTCTGTTCTGGCAGCATCTGCAGCGATTTCTGCTTTTACCTTTTCCGCTTCTTCTTTTTCGCCTTTTGCCATCAGACCGCCGATCATTTTGGACAGTTTGTTTCTCTGCGCACGCAGTGCTTCTACTTCCTGTTTGATGGCTCTGTTTTCTTTATCCAGCTCCAGAACTTCGTCTACCAGAGGCAGCTTCTGATCCTGAAATTTCTTACGGATATTTTCCTTTACTACTTCCGGATTCTCTCTTACAAATTTAATGTCTAACATAATTTGACCTCCTTGATTAAAATAAAAAAACCCGTCCCCAATTCTGATCAGGGACGAGTT
>JAUNCB010000100.1:3347-5573 GCA_030526765.1 Bacillota bacterium | reverse complement strand
GGTTTTCTGAAACGGGAACTGCGCCGTCTGGAAACGGATGATGAGGTAACGGATTTTGGCTGGGCAGTGGTGCGCCGGATCAAGAATTTCCTTGCCCATGTGGACAGTGATAATGAGCCGGAAGGCCCCAGCTACCAGATTTCCTATACCAGAAAGGGCAAGCAGCGGATTCCCTACACGGACTTTGCGGCGCTGATCCCGCAGATGGAGCGGCTGGCAAAGGTGATGGGAAGAGAACTGGAAAAGGAATTTATGGTAAAGGTGTCCGGCGGAGACACAAAGGTACCGAGAGATATTTACGATAAAATATCCATGGCAGTGCTGCAGATGATGAAAAACAGCATGGATCATGGCTTAGAGGCAAAGGCGTACAGAGAGCAGATGGGCAAGACCCCCATCGGCCTGATTTCTCTGGAGATCAGCAAAGCAGCCCAGAAGGTATTCGTTGCCTTTCGTGATGATGGCAGAGGGCTGAGCCGAGAGCAGATCATGCAGAAGGCGATCGAGCGCGGTCTGCTCCAGAAGGCAGCGGAAGAGTATGAGGACAGCGAGGTGTTTGCTTTCCTGCTTCGCCCCGGATTCACCACGAAAAACAGTGCAACCCTCTTTTCCGGCAGAGGGGTGGGGCTGGATGTGGTTCATGCGGCGGTGGCGGCCCTTGGCGGAAGCATTCGCATTGAAAGCAGAGAGTATATGGGAACTACCTTTTTCATGGAATTTCCGGTAGTGGATGAAATGCCCTGAGGGATGGGGATTTTTGAAAAAAAGTTGTAGTTTTTTTGCGTGATACTCTTGTATACAGAATTTGTTTTGTTTATAATAGAATAGATAGGTATGTCCATTTTTTGAAATGGACTGCTATAGAAAAAGCAATGTAAACGTCAAAGTATTTTATAAAAAATGGGAGGTAATACCTGTGGACTTTTTAAGCACAATGAAAGCAAAAGCAAAGGCAGAAAAGAAAGTAATCGTTCTGCCCGAATCCTATGAAATCAGAAACCTGGAAGCAGCAGCTGAATGTCTGAGAGACGAACTGGCTGATATCATGCTGGTTGGTAACAAAGAAAAAATCATGGAAGCAGCCGGCTCCTTCGATGTATCCAAAGCAATCTTCGTAGATCCCGAAAACTACGAAAGAATGGATGAACTGGTAGCTGGTCTGGCTGAAGCTAGAAAGAGCAAAGGCATGACTCTGGAAGAAGCAAGAAAGATCCTGCTGGATGATTCTCTGTTTGTTGGTGTTATGCTGGTTAAACTGGGTATCGCTGACGGTATGGTTTCCGGTGCGATCCACTCTACAGGCGATGTACTGCGTCCCGCACTGCAGATCCTGAAAACAGCACCCGGCACAGAACTGGTATCCTCTTTCTTCATCATGGTTACACAGACACCTCAGTACGGTGATGACGGCATCCTGCTGTTCGCTGACTGTGCTCTGAACCAGAACCCTACATCTGCTGAACTGGCTTGCATCGCAGGCGACTCCGCAAAATCCTATGCTGCATTCGTTGGCAAAGAAGCAAGAGTTGCTATGCTGAGCCACTCCACAATGGGTTCTGCAAAACATGCTGATGTAACAAAGGTTGTAGACGCTGTTAAGATTGCAAAAGAAAAATACCCCGAACTGAAACTGGATGGCGAAATCCAGCTGGATGCTGCTATCGTAAAAGAAGTTGGCGAACTGAAAGCACCCAACTCCACAGTTGCAGGTAAAGCAAACGTACTGGTATTCCCCGATATCGACGCTGGTAACATTGGTTACAAACTGGTTCAGCGTTTTGGTGGTGCGGAAGCATTCGGTCCCGTTCTGCAGGGTATTGCAAAACCTGTAAATGACCTGTCCAGAGGCTGCTCCGCAAATGATATCGTTGCTGTAGTTGCTCTGACAAGCGTACAGGCTCAGGTAATGGGCAAATAATTTTCCCTGTTATAAACATTGTAATGCATTTGGCAGGCGGCTCTTTTGAGCCGCACAGCCTCTTTAAAACATAACTATAAACAGAATTAAAGGAGAGAAAAAAATGAAAGTTCTTGTACTGAATTGCGGTAGTTCTTCCCTGAAGTATCAGCTGATCGACATGGAAACAGAAAGCGTACTGGCAAAAGGTCTGTGCGAAAGAATCGGTATCGAAGGTTCCAGACTGAAACACCAGCCTGCTGGTAAAGAAGCAGTTATCTTCGACGATTACCAGGAAGATCACAGCGTATCCGTAAAAATGGTTCTGG
>JAUNCB010000100.1:0-3337 GCA_030526765.1 Bacillota bacterium | reverse complement strand
TTGCGAGAGAATCACTCTTGAGGGAAGCAAGCTTAATCATACTCCCGCAGGCGGAGAAAAGATAGTTATTGAAAGCCCCATGCCCACACACGCAGAGGCTATTCAGCTTGTTATTGATGCTCTTGTTGATAAGAATCATGGCGTTATTGAATCAATGAGCGAAATCGGTGCAGTTGGTCACCGTGTAGTACACGGCGGTGAATACTTCGCAAACTCCGTAATCATCAATCAGGAAGTAATCGAAGCAATCGAAAAATGCTGCGAACTGGCACCTCTGCACAACCCTGCAAACCTGATCGGTATTGCTGCTTGTGACAAGATCATGCCCGGCGTTCCTCAGGTAGCAGTATTCGATACAGCTTTCCACCAGACAATGCCCGAAAGAGCTTACATGTACGCTCTGCCTTACGAATACTATGAAAAATACAAAATCAGAAGATATGGCTTCCACGGCACATCCCACAGATTTGTATCTGAAGAAGTTGCAAAAATGCTGGGCAGACCCTACGAAGAAACAAAAACAGTTACATGCCACCTGGGTAACGGCGGTTCCATCTGTGCTGTAAGAAATGGTAAATCCATCGATACAACAATGGGCTTCACACCTCTGGAAGGTCTGGTAATGGGTACCAGAGCTGGCGACATCGACGCAGCTGTAATCACATACCTGATGGAAAAAGAAAATCTGACAGCAGCAGAAATGGATACAATCCTGAACAAACAGTCCGGCGTACTGGGTATCTCCGGTGTATCCTCCGACTTCCGTGATATCGAAGAAGCTTCTGAAGCTGGTAACGTAAGAGCAGGTATGGCTCTGGATGTATTTGCTTACAAAGTAGCAAAGAGAATCGGTGCTTACTCCGCAGCAATGAACGGTGTTGATGCAATCGTATTCACAGCAGGTCTGGGTGAAAACTCCGCTTCCACAAGAAAAGAAATCTGTGACTACCTGGGCTACCTGGGCGTACACATTGATTCCTACAACAACTCTCTGAGAGGCAAAGCACTGGAAATCTCTGCTCCCGATTCCAGAGTAAGAGTATTTGTAATCCCTACAAACGAAGAACTGGTTATTGCAAGAGATACAAAGGAACTGCTTGACAAATAATCAGAATACCTTTATAATATATCGGTACGACTGTTTAGGGGTGATTTAAAATGATAATCGAAATGGGATATTTGTTCAACAGAAAGGGCGCAAGCCTGCCTGTAGAGCTGATTGAAACCATCGATAGCGTGAAGGATTATCCCGATATAGTGGAATTTGTAGAGCCTGTAAGAATTGAGGGAACTCTTAAGAATGAAGACGATGTTTTCGTTCTGGATGCAAAGGGTAAAACGGCAGTGCTGATGGAATGCAGCTGTTGCCTTGCCCCTGTCAGAAAAGAGCTTTGCTTCGAAATTAAGGAACGTTTTGCTCATACAGGTAGAGACGACGAAGAGACAGAAACTTTTACGGGAGATCAGATCGATCTTGCGGATTTTGTGAAAAGAGGTATCATTGGAGAAATCCCTATGCGCGTAGAGTGCAGGGAGGACTGCAAGGGGCTCTGTCCTATCTGCGGCAAGGATCTGAATGACGGCGATTGCGGATGTGACCGCACGATCAGGGATCCTAGGTTCGAAAGTTTGAGGGCTCTTTTCAATGATGACGAGGAGGTGTAGAAATGGCTGTACCCAAGGGAAGAGTGTCTAAATCCAAAAGAGACAAGAGAAAAGCACAGAGCTGGAAAATCGCAACACCCAGCCTGGTAAAATGCAGCAAATGCGGCGAACTGATGGTTCCTCACCAGGTTTGCAAAGCTTGCGGCGCTTACAACAAAAAAACAATCATCAAAGTTGGCTAATTGACGATTTTGAGATGTAGGGCGACCAATACGGTCGCCCTTTTGTTGTTTATGGGAGAAGTCCGATCAATAGGAAACTTTTATGGGGGTGGTTGTTTCATTCAGAAATGTGATTGTTTTTTGATGCTGTTTTCGTTATACTAAAAGATACAGGATAAAATAATAACCACAGAAAGGTGGAGAGATATGGAAAAGAAAATTATTGTGGCGCTGGATGCCATGGGCGGAGATAATGCACCTGTGGAGATCGTAAAGGGTGCCGTGGATGCAGTGCAGGAGCTGAATGTGGATATCAAGCTGGTAGGGCCGGAGGATGTGGTAAAGGCAGAACTGGCAAAATACAGCTTTGACCAGACACGGATCGAGGTTGTGCATGCACCGACAGTTATCGGTACGGATGAGGTGCCTACCATGGCGATCCGCAGAAAAAAGGATTCCTCTCTTGTAGTAGGTCTGAATCTGGTGAAAAACGGGGAAGCAGACGGTTTTGTTTCCGCAGGCAGCACGGGAGCGATCCTGACCGGCGGACTTTTTATTGTAGGCAGACTGGAAGGGGTGGAACGTCCTGCATTGGGTACCAGCCTTCCTGTAAAAACAGGTTTTTCCTTCCTGATCGATTCCGGTGCCAATGTGGATTGTAAGCCGAAATATCTGGAACAGTTTGCAAAGATGGGCTCTGTTTATGTGGAAAATGTATTTGGGCTGCAGAATCCGAAGGTGGCACTGGTAAACATTGGTGCGGAAAAAGAAAAAGGAAATGCATTGACAAAGGAAACCTATGAGATTCTGGAGCAGGTTGATAATATCAACTTTGTTGGTAATATTGAGCCCAGAAATATACCCTATGGTGAAGCGGATGTCATTGTCTGCGATGGATTTGTGGGCAATACTATTCTGAAGCTTTGCGAGGGTCTGTCTAAAACACTGTTTGATATTATCAAAAGCGAGATCACAACAGGGGTTTATACCATTGGTGCTGCGATTCTGAAAAAGCCTTTCCGCAACATCAAAAAGCGGATGGACTCCGATGAGATCGGTGGTGCGCCCTTCATTGGGCTGAAGGCTCTTGTGGTGAAGGCTCACGGCAGCTCCAATGCAAAAGCGATCAAAAACGCCGTTCGTCAGTGTGTAGTATTTACGGAAGCAGACATCATCGGTAAGATCAAGGATAAGCTCTGATCTGCGGTTTGTAAAAAAATTCTTAATTTTCCGAATATCTGCTGACAAAAACGGGGAAATAAGGTATAGTAATTAGCATAGTGATAGATTATAAAAATGGAGGTAATCAATATGGATGAATCTTTAGCAATGGGCATTATCGCAGAACAGCTGGGTATTCCCGAATCCGGCCTGTCTGCTGACGCAAGCTTTGCAGACCTGAATGCAGACTCTCTGGAACTGTTCCAGATCATTATGGCACTGGAAGAAAAATTTGAAATTGAATTTGATAACGATAGAGCGGAAAATATCAAAACCGTAGGTGATGTTCT
>JAUNCB010000099.1 GCA_030526765.1 Bacillota bacterium | reverse complement strand
TGGGTCAGACCGCTGAGGGGCAGCATGGAAAACTGCATCATGCTGGCAAGGATGGTCATGGCACCAACTGCCGTATCCCCGCCGTATTTCAGCAAAGAGGAGTTAAAGCAGATATTCAGGATACTTTCTGTGGACTGCATCACAAAAGGGCTCAGACCCAAAAGAACACAGGGAAGAATCGTATTTTTCTCCAGCCGCAGATTTTTCTTTTTCAGCTTCAGCGTCGTTTTTTCCCCTGTCAGGAAGCGCAGCACCCACGCTGCGGACAATGCCTGAGAGAGAATGGTCGCCAGTGCCGCACCCTTTACCCCCATGCCCAAGAGGAAGATAAAAACAGGGTCAAGGATGATATTGGTCACCGCACCGATGAGGGTGGTCTTCATACTGATTTTTGCAAAGCCCTGTGCCGTAATAAAGGCATTCAGCCCCAGACTCATCTGCACGAAAACCGTACCAAACATATAAATGCCCATGTAATCCATGGCATAGCCGATGGTATTTTCGCTGGCACCGAATTTCATGAGAAAGGGCTCCGCAAAGAAAAACAGCAGTACCATCAGCGTTATGGAAACCAGAAACAGCAAACACGCACAGTTGCCCAGAATTTTTTCCGCTTCCTCTTTATTGCCGCTGCCCAGCATAATGGATGCACGGGGCGCACCGCCCATGCCTGCCAGTGCCGCAAAGGCGGAAACCAGCATGATCAGCGGCATACATACCCCAAGCCCCGTCAGTGAAAGCTGACCTGTTTCGGGGATATGCCCGATATACATACGGTCTACCACATTATACAATACATTGACGATCTGGGCTGTGATGGCAGGCACCGCCAGCTTCCACAACAGCCCCTTGATCGGTTTTACACCAAGTTCATTTTCCATTTCTTCTACACCTCATTTTCTGAGGACGCCCATTTCTTCCGATCCCTTATTTCCCCAGACAGAATTTTGTAAAGATCCTGTCTATGATCTCATCATCACTGGTATCCCCTGTGATCTCGCCCAATGCTCTGTTTGCATCCTGCAGATCCAGAGAAATGAAATCCTCCGGCATCCGCATGGTGATGGTTTCCATGCAATGCTCCATGGCTTCCTTCGCACGATACAATGCATCCTTATGACGGGTATTGCCCAGAAGGGCATCCTCCGCAGAGGCTGTATGCCCGTCTAAGAACATATTTTTCAGTTCATCAATGAGCATTTCAAAGCCTTTGTTTTTCTTAACGGAAATATGCAGGATATGCTCCTTCGCCACATAGGTTTCCAGCTCCTCCAGAGAAAGCTTCTGCTCCAGATCCACCTTATTCAGGAGAACGATGGTCTTTTTCTCCTTGATAAAGGAGAGGATCTCCTTATCCTCCGCCTCCAGCGGACGGGAGCTGTCCAGCATCATAATGACCAGATCGGCTTTTTCCGCATAGGCCTTGGATTTTTCCACGCCCATACGCTCCACCACATCCCCTGTTTCACGGATGCCTGCCGTATCTACGATTTTAATGGGGATCCCGTCAATATTCAGATATTCCTCCACCGTATCCCTTGTGGTACCGGGAATATCCGTTACAATGGCACGGTCCTCCTCCAGAAGCCAGTTCAAGAGAGAGGATTTCCCCACATTAGGCTTCCCGACGATAACCGTCTGCAGACCGTCTCTAATAATTTTACCTCTGTCTGCACCCTCCAGCAGTTGATTCATGGTTTCCAGAAGCTTTGTGGCACCCTTTTCCATATTACCGTAGGTTTCATCCTCGATATCATAATCGGGATAATCAATGACCGCTTCAATGGAGGCGATCATATCCAGAATTTCCTCACGCATTTCTCTGACTGCTGTTTTCAGCCGACCCTCCAGCTGGTTCACTGCCGCCTGACGGCTCAGCTCTGTTTTGGATTCGATCAAATCGATGACCGCTTCTGCCTGGGTCAGGTCGATACGACCATTTAAAAAGCTTCGTTTGGTAAATTCACCGGGCTCTGCGATCCTTGCCCCTGCCTTCAGCACCGCTTCCAGCACCCTTCTGGTCACCAGAGAACCACCGTGGCAGTTGATCTCCACGATATCCTCTTTGGTATAAGTTCTGGGTGCTTTCATCACAGAAACCAGAACCTCGTCAATGATCTCGCCGTTCAAATCGGTGATTTTCCCGTAAGACATGGTATGGGTGGCTTTTTCCGCCAGTTTTTTCTGTCCGATGAAGATCTTATCCGCAACCTCAATACAGCCGGTACCTGTCATTCGTACAATACCGATGCCGCCAACGCCCATTGGCGTGGAGATGGCTGCGATCACATCATCCAGCATATATTCACGTTTCATTGTGTTACCTCCTTGTGAAGGAATTATTTTCGAACTTAAACGCCGCAGGCAAATAAAAGTTTTGATTGAACTTTTTCAAAAGTTCACAGGGTTTGGGACAGCGTCCCAAGGTCTTTTTCCTTGTAAGCGTGTTTTTGAAGGGTAGGCACAAAAGGTGCCGTAGGGAAACTTTTCACAAGTGAAAAAAGTTTCCCTTAAACTTCCCCATTTTATTCTAATCAAAAACAAAACCCGATGCAACATCACATCGGGTTTTTATCATTCTTATTTCAGAGTGATAACAACATTTCTATAAGGCTCTTCCCCTTCGGAGAATGTTGTAACGAATCTGTCATTCTGCAGTGCGGAATGGATGATTCTTCTTTCATAAGGATTCATAGGCTCCAGCACAACATTCTTTCTTGTGTGTTTCACCTTTTTCGCCAGATTGAATGCCAGACTTTCCAGTGTTTCTTTTCTTCTCTGACGATAGTTTTCTGTATCCAGCATTACGCTGATATAGTAAGGGCTTTTCTTATTTACCACCAGATTTACCAGATACTGCAGTGCATCCAGTGTCTGCCCTCTTTTGCCGATCAGGATACCCATATCATCCCCTGTCAGCTCTACAAACAGATGTTTTTCCTTCAGCTCTGTTCTGATTTTTACGATCAGACCCATGCTCAGGAATACTTCCTTCAGGAAGGTTTCTGCTTCTTTTTCGGGATTGAAGTTTTTCTTTACCAGAACCACAGCGTCCTTGCCGCCGAACATACCAAGGAAACCCTTGGAGCCTTCGTCAATGACAGTGATATCCACTTCTTCTCTTGCTGCACCCAGCTCCGCCAGAGCGGCTGCTACAGCATCTTCCACGGTTTTCCCGCTTTTTCTGATTTCTTCCATTATTACGCTGCCTCCTCTGCGAATTTCTTTCTGTAATATTTCACCAGGATCACCTGCTGCAGGATACCGAACAGGTTAGAGATCGTCCAGTACAGACCCAGACCTGCGGGCATGGTAATGGAGAAAACACCCATCATGATAGGCATTGTGTACAGCATGGTTTTTGTCATGGTTGCGGCAGGGTTATTGGGATCCATGTTCTGAGGGTTCATCATGTTCATGATCTTTGTCTGCAGCCATGTTGTGATACCTGCAGCAATGGGAATGATGACACCGGGGAAGCTCAGACCTGCCTTTGTTACCAGAGGAATGGTCAGGAATGTTTCGATGTTATTTTTTACTTCCAGCAGACCTGCCAGCTCAACGCCGTTCATACCCAGGTTCTGCAGGATGGTGTTCCAGTCATCTGCTTTCAGATTGCCAACCAGCATAACCACATCGTTTACCTGGCTCATATCAAAACCGTCTTTGATAATGGCAATATTCTTATTCATATCCACAAATTCCTGTGCAAAGGGCTGGAATACTTCCATGCGCAGTGCAGTGGGAATATTGATGATGGCATTTGCAATGTCAACATAGTTTGCACCGATGGCATCTACATAAACATACGCATTCTGGAACAGATAGAACAATGCATACAGAATCGGAAGCTGTACCAGCATAGGCAGACAGCCGCCCATCATATTTGCACCATTTTTTTTCTGCAGCTCCTGCATTTCAAAAGCCATACGCTGCTGGCTCATAGCATCTGTTTTGCCTGCATATTTTTCTCTGATCTTATTCAGTTCAGGCTGGATCTGCTGCATTTTAAAAGAAGATTTCTGCTGTTTTACCATCAGAGGGAACAGCAGCAGCTTTACGATCAGTGTGAAAATGATGATCGCCAGACCAAGGGAGCCTGCGCTGGTGTTGCTGTAAAGGATATCAAACAGCATGTTGTAGATGTAGCCCATCAGATCGGCTACAGGACCGATGATCTTACCGGGTTCTCTTACGGAAGGCAGTGCTTCCAGTAAATAGAAATACACGATTTATTTCCTCCTTAACAAACAATAGAGATTTTGGAAGGATCTTTATTTTTCCTTCTTTTCAGGTACCGGATCATAGCCACCCTCATGGAATGGATGACATTTCAGAATTCTCCGCACAGCAAGATATGTGCCCTTTATCGCACCGTGGCGGGTAATGGCGATATACGCGTATCTCGAGCAGGTCGGGTCAAACCGACAGCAATGCTGGAAATGGGGCGAAATCGCTACCTGATAAAATCGAATCATTAACAGAAAAGCTTTCTGAAGCAGCATGGAAATGTGATTTCCGATTTTTTTAAGCATGCTCCTCTTTCCCTTCTTTTCTGTCCGCTTCCTGTTTATCCTGACGGTCCTTTCTTTCAGACGCGCTCAGCAGAAGCGATTGTTTTTTGAAAAGATGCCGCAGGGAACGGCATATCTCATGATAGGAGCTGTCCGCGCAGGAGTTTCTGGCAATGACCACAAGATCATAGCCTGTTTTCAGTTCCTCCTCCATACTGCGGTAGCTCTCCCGGATCAGACGGGTCACATGGGAGCGGACAACACTTTTGCCCACCTTTTTGCTGACAGAAATGCCAAGCTGATTCCCTTGCTTTCCGTTTTTCACCATATAGAGCACCAGATGGCGGTTGGCGATGGATTTGCCCTTGTGATACACATGGCGAAACTGAAAATTCTTTTTCAGAGATACTGTAAATTTCATCTGGCCAACCCTCCTTTCCGGCTTCTTTTCAAAAGCTTCCATGACGAACAAAAGGCCACACTGACTGCGGCCTTAATTAACACGAAAAGATTATGCGGATAATACTTTTCTACCTTTTTTTCTTCTTGCAGCAAGCACTTTTCTGCCGTTTGCTGTTCTCATTCTTTTTCTGAAGCCGTGTTCTCTGCTTCTCTGTCTTTTCTTAGGCTGGAATGTCATTTTCATGGTTGTTGCACCTCCTTCTGCATATAAAGGCTATATTGCCCTTTTTTTGAGCACTGCATCTATTATATTGAAAAAGCAACGGCTCGTCAAGAAAAATTTTCTCGGAAAAGATTGATTTTATAAGGTTTCTCTGCACTCAGTAAAATATCCTTCGCAAAAAAAAATACGGTATAAGCACATTTTGATACTGAAAGGAATCGCCTTTACTATATCTTGTATTTTTTGTATACACGACATTTTTCTGTATTTTTTCTGAAGCAAAAACAACTTTTTCCCCTGAACTGCATTTTTTCATACAGTTCCTCCTTTTCGGAAGGATTTCTGGTTGAACCTGTGGATAACTTTTGTTATACTGATGACAGGAATGCCCTCACAAATATTCCACAGATTACACAGTGCTATAGATTATGTTATCCACAAAT
>JAUNCB010000098.1 GCA_030526765.1 Bacillota bacterium | reverse complement strand
GCATTCCACAGCTTATTGCAGAAGTTTCTGCAGTTATCCAGTCTTTCCCAGTAGAAACGCATATCGTTACCGGGCGCATTGCCTGTGATCAGCATCAGACGCAGAGGGTCAGCACCGTAGTTTGCGATAACCTCCAGAGGATCGATACCATTGCCCAGAGATTTGGAGAACTTACGACCCTGATCATCACGGATCAGACCATGGATCAGAACATCATCAAAGGGTCTTTCGTTCATCTGTTCCATACCGGAGAATACCATTCTGATTACCCAGAAGAAAATGATATCATAGCCTGTTACCAGAACACTGGTAGGATAGAAATGCTTCAGCTCTTCTGTGTTTTCGGGCCAGCCCAGTGTAGAGAAGGGCCACAGTGCAGAGGAGAACCATGTATCCAGTGTATCCTCGTCCTGTCTGATTTTTTCAGAGCCGCATTTTTCACATTTGCCGGGGTTTGTTTTGGAAACAGTGATATGACCGCATTCATCACAGTAGTATGCAGGGATTCTGTGACCCCACCACAGCTGACGGGAAATACACCAGTCACGGATATTTTCCAGCCAGTGCATATAGATCTTACCAAAACGGTCGGGAACAAATTTCAGCTCCTGATCCTGATATACCTTCATTGCGGGCTTCGCCAGTTCTTCCATTTTTACAAACCACTGCAGCTTGATCATGGGTTCAATGGCAGCATGGCATCTTTCGTGGCAGCCTACTGCATGGTTGATATCTTCGATCTCAACCAGATGACCTTCTTCCTTCAGCTGCTCTACGATGGCTTTTCTTGCTTCCATTCTGTCCATGCCGCAGAATCTGCCTGCCAGTTCATTCATCGTACCGTCATCATTCATTACGCAGATGCGAGGCAGATCATGTCTTGTACCTACTTCAAAGTCGTTAGGGTCATGGGCGGGTGTGATTTTTACAACACCTGTACCAAATTCTCTATCTACATATTCGTCCGCAATGATGGGAACTTCCTTATTCAGAACGGGAACGATACAGGTCTTACCGATCAGATGCTGATATCTTTCATCCTCGGGATGTACTGCAACTGCTGTATCACCCAGCATTGTTTCCGGTCTTGTGGTAGCCAGTCTCAGCTTTTCATCAGAGCCAACAATAGGATAGTTGATATGGTAGAAATGACCGGCCATATCAATATGCTCTACCTCCGCATCGGAAATCGTCGTCTGACATTCCGGACACCAGTTGATGATCTTTTCCCCACGGTAGATATAACCTTTTTCATACAGTCTGATAAAGGTTTCCAGTACTGCATCGGAGCAGCCTTCGTCCATGGTAAAGCGTACTCTGTCCCAGTCGCAGGAGCAGCCCAGCTTACGCAGCTGATTCAGGATAATACCGCCGTATTCTTCCTTCCATGCCCATGCTCTCTCCAGAAAGCCGTCACGACCCACATCTTCTTTTGTCAGACCTTCGGAAGCCATTTTCTGAACCACCTTCAGCTCTGTAGAAATGGATGCATGGTCAATACCGGGCACCCACAAGGCATTGAAGCCGGCCATTCTTTTCCAGCGGATCAGAATGTCCTGCATGGTGTTATCCAGTGCATGGCCCATATGCAGCTGACCTGTAATATTCGGGGGCGGCATTACAATACAAAAAGGCTCCTTGGATTTGTCAACTTCTGTATGGAAGTATTTCTTTTCCATCCATGTGTTGTAAAGTCTTTCCTCTACAGCAGAGGGATCAAAATTCTTTGCCAACTCTTTCATGTTCTATTTCCTCCTACTTTTTCTTTGGAACAAAAAACCTGTGAAATATAGAAAAAGCTTCCGCCCTGAAAAGGACGAAAGCTCGCGGTACCACCTTATTTTCCGCCTGAAAACAGACGGACACTCTTACGGTCTGTAACGGGACCTCCCGTTTTCGCTTACTCCCTGGTTCAGCGAAACAACTCCAAAGCTACCTTCCACACCCCTCTGTCCAAGAAACCTCTCAGCCTGCGAGTTTCTCTCTCTGCGAATTCCTGATGTGTACTCCTCTTTTTCCCTGTCTTTCACAGTGTTTATTCTTTTCCTATACCACAAGATTTTATTCAATTTTCCCCCTTTTGTCAAGCCTTATTTCCGCTTCCCGCAAGGCAGAATACAAAAAAGCTCCCCTTGTCTGAAACAAGGAAAGCCTCTGTATTTTTGATCTGTATTTATCTTTTTTCCTTCGGATATCTGGATATATTCAGCAGGATCCCAACCATCGCCATCAAAAACACCAGCGACGTGCCGCCATAGCTGATAAAGGGCAGCGGCTGCCCTGTATTGGGAATGGTATTGGTTACAACGCCAATATTGATAATGGACTGAAAAGCAATCACCGCCGTAATCCCTGTAGCCACCAGCATACCGAAGCTTTCTCTGGCATGCATGGCAATTTTGATCCCGCGCCAGATCAGAACCGCAAACAACAGGATAACCAGACCTGCACCGATCAGCCCCAGCTCCTCACAGATGATCGCAAAAATAATGTCGTTGTATGCCTCCGGAATAAAGGTCTTCTGACGGCTCTGTCCAAGCCCCAGCCCAAACAGACCACCCGATGCCACCGCATAAAGGGACTGAATGGTCTGAAAGCCGCCGCCTGTAGGATCCGCCCATGGATCCAGCCATGTGGTGATACGCCCCAGACGATACCGAAACTGCGGCAGTAATATGGCCAGTGCGCCCAAAGGGATCGCTGCACCGAGGGCTGCACCAAAATACCAGATACGGGGACTTGCCACAAACAGGATCGTCGCCCCTACCAGCCCTACCAGAAGGGCGGAGGAAAAGTTTGACATCGCAATCAGTATCACAGGAATCAGCAGCACGACACAGGCCTTGATAAAGCCCTTCAGCTCCTTCAGTTCCTCCCGATGCTGGATCACATATACGGAAAGATACAGGATCACCGCAATTTTTGTAAATTCCGAGGGCTGGAAGGAAAGGGAGCCGACCCCCAGCCAGCGCTTCTGTCCGCCAGCCTCAATACCGATAACAGGCAGTGCCAGCAGAAAGGCATTGGAAAGCCAGTAGCAAAAGCGGGCAAACCTTCTCCAGAACTGATACGGTATATTCATGCCCACGACCATCGCTCCGACACCCAGAACCGCCCAAATACTCTGTCTCTTCAGAAAGTGCAGCATATCATATTCGTACTTTGCACTGGTCATGGTGTAATAATAGCTGGAGCTGAAAATCATAACGACCCCAAACAAAACCAGTGTCAGCACGATAAACATCACTGTAAAATCATAGCTGCCCGGCTTGATATACTTCCGCTTTGCGGTTTTCTTTTTCGGTATGTCCGGAGTTCTTTCCATGTCAGCACCTCATAAGAATATTATTTCAGAAAGCCTTTTACCTGCTCCTTAAACTGATTGCCCCGCTGTTCATAATTATCAAACATCCCCCAGCTTGCACAGGCAGGAGAAAGCAGCACACAATCCCCTGCTTCCGCCTTTTCTCTGCACAGATCCACCGCTTCCCGGAAGGTCTCGCAATCCGAAATCTCTGTAAAGCCGAATTTTTCCGCAGATTCCCGCACCATCGGCGCTGTTACGCCAATCAGCACCAGATGCTTTACCCTGCCGGGGAAAAGCTTTGTCCAGTCATCAAAGGAACCGCCTTTATCGTAGCCGCCGCCGATCAGCACAATAGGCTTTTTCATCGCCAGCACCGCACGAATAGATGCATCTACATTTGTTCCCTTGGAATCGTTATAATAATCCACACCATCCACTGTGGCAACATATTCGATCCTGTGCTCCACGCCTGCAAATGCTCTCAGCACCTGACGGATGGTATCCAGAGGAATATTGGCGCAGATCGCCATTGCTGCCGCAGCCATCACATTCTCATGGTTATGCACACCAAGGATCTGCAGCTCATTTACATTGATCAGCGTCTCGCTGATCCCATTCCAGCGCACCTCGATGTTTTCTCCATCCAGATAAATGCCCTCCTCCAGCTTTTCTGCAGAGCTGAAAAAGAATACCCTTGCCTTTGTTTTCTCTGCCATTTTGCGGCAGGCCTCATCTGCATGATTCAGCACGCAGAAATCCTCTGCGTCCTGTTTTGCGAAGACCCGCTCCTTCATTGCAATATAAACCTCCATGGTTTTATGGCGGTTCAGATGATCGGGTGTGATATTCAGCACCGCAGAAATATGGGGATGGAATTCCTTTGCTTTTTCCATCTGGAAGCTGCTGATTTCCGCAACGACCCAATCCTGCTCTGTCAGCTTTGTCACCTCTTCACTGTAAGGCACACCAATATTGCCCACAACGGCTGTGCCGCCGTAAACAGCCTTCATGATCTCTCCTGTCAGCGTTGTTGTGGTCGTTTTGCCGTTAGTACCTGTAATAGCAGTGATCGGGCATTTTGTCTGCCCATAAGCCAGTTCCACCTCGCTGATCACAGGGATCCCCGCCTGTTCTGCCGCACCAATGAACGCCAGATCACAGGGGATACCTGGACTCAGAACGATCACATCCTGCTCACAGGCAATATCATCCGGGTTCGCCCCTGTATAAAGAGCGATCCCCTCTTTTTCCAGTTCCAGCACCTCTTCTGCCAGTTCCTCTCTTTTTTTCATATCCTGCAGTGTCACAGATGCTCCCAGCTTCTGCAGCAGCTTTGCCGCTGCGATACCGCTTTTTGCCATTCCGCAGACAAGTGCTTTTTTACCATTGTATTCCACAATCGATTCCTTCTTTCCAGATTCCTTTTACAGGAACATATATTTACAGCCCAAAAAGCCGATCAGACACAGCATTGCTGTTGCCACATAAAACAATGTAACGACCTTTGTTTCTCTCCAGCCGCATTTTTCCAGATGGTGATGGAAGGGCGCCATTTTAAACAGACGTCTGCCCTCACCGTATTTTTTCTTCGTTATCTTAAACCAGCCCACCTGCAGCATTACTGTAATTGCTTCCCACAGATATACAAAGCCAACGATGGCAATGAATACAGGCATCTGCAGAATAAATGCCACAGAAGCCACAAAGCCGCCCATAGCCAGAGAGCCTGTATCCCCCATGAACACCTTTGCAGGATAGGAATTGAAGATCAGAAATGCCAGAAGGCCGCCCATCAGCGCACCGCAGACAGGCGCAACCATGCTGCCTGCCGCCCATGCCGCAACCATGAAGAAGGATGCCACCAGCACTGTTACACCGCTGGAAAGGCCATCCAGACCATCTGTCAGATTCACACCATTTACTGTTCCCAGCACAACCACAAACAGGAAGGGAATAAACAGAATCCCCAGATCCAGCTGAAAGCCTGCGGTAAAAGGAATATAGATGGATGTGCCGACATTTTTCATAACATAGGCACAGAACAGGCCTGTTACAATCAGCTGCAGCAGAAGCTTCTGATATGCACGCAGCCCCAGAGAGCGCTTCTTCGCCACCTTGATATAATCATCCAGAAAACCGATGAGACCATAGCACAGGGTCATCAGCATGATCGCCGCTCCATCCCGATTTCCCTTCAGAAAGAAAATGCTTGTGATCACAAAGGCGATCAGAAAGGAAACACCGCCCATGGTAGGGGTACCCTGTTTTGCCAGATGGGATTCGGGACCGTCATCACGGACATTCTGTCCG
>JAUNCB010000097.1:3601-5666 GCA_030526765.1 Bacillota bacterium | reverse complement strand
TAGGTGTCCAGCAGTGTCATATAGGAGTACAGTGTCACTGCATCCGCAGCCTCCACTGCCCCTGTTTTATTCAGCACTGTATAAACCATCTGCATGGCTTCACAGTAGGTCACATTATTCTTGCCGCGGAAGGTATTATCATCATAACCGCTGATCAGACCCTTATCCGCAACGCTGGCAATGGTTCCCGCTGCCCATGCCACTTCATTGATATCCTTGAAATTTGCTGCATACGCTGTCATGGGAAGGCTGGATACAGCCATCACTGCAGACAGAAGCAGCGCCGCTTTCCGTTTCATACATTTGACCTCCTTTATGCATAAAAGTAATGAAAATCCCACATTCTTTTCTTCTCGACATGCTTTCATTATTATACATCAGTTTACCATATTTGCTGCCGCCTGCCTAGTACTTATATCTTACGGTTTTTTTACAATTTCACAGATATAGTCAGCCTTCAGCCGCCTTTTGTCTATGTCCACTCCTTTTTTGACGCACTTTCCTTTCCTTTGTTCCGCATTTTTTCAACAAACACCCCCTTTTTCCCATTGCCCCTTCAGCGCATCAAAAAGGACTTTTCGAGAAACACAGGATTTTTATGGATTTCACCCGAAAATAGTGTATACTGAAAGAAAAACAAAAGGAGGGCTTTTTCATGGAAGAAAACAGAACCCACACCCGTGTTCCGCTGAGCGAGATCAGTGAAACCCCCAACCACGGCACTTATGTCACCGATGGAGAACTGGCGAAGTACGGCATTTTTGCAGGGGCCGTTCTGCTGGCATTATCCCTCTTTGCTCTGTTCCGCAAACGCTCCGCCTGAAGCATTTCTCCCCCAAGACATCGTTTTTCCCTTGAGAACTCATATGGAATATGATATAATAAAAAATAGTTTGTCGAAATCAAAGGGGGTGTGCTCCCCCTGAGTATACAAATAAAAGGAGAATGAAAACATATGAAACTTGGTATCGTAGGTCTGCCTAATGTAGGCAAAAGCACCTTATTCAATTCCATGACAACAGGTAAGGCAGAAGCAGCAAACTATCCCTTCTGTACCATCGACCCCAATGTTGGCGTGGTTCCCGTTCCCGATGCAAGACTGACAAGACTGACAGAAATCTATGGTTCTCAGAGAACACTGCCCGCAGTGATCGAATTCGTTGATATCGCAGGTCTGGTACGCGGCGCTTCCAAGGGCGAAGGTCTGGGCAATAAATTCCTGAGCCATATCCGTGAAGTAGATGCCATCTGCCATGTTGTACGCTGCTTTGAAGATACAAATGTTGTTCATGTTGACGGTTCCGTTGATCCCATCCGCGACATCGAAACCATCAATCTGGAACTGATCTTCTCTGATATTGAGGTTCTGGACAGAAGAATTGCAAAAACAGGCAAGCTGGCAAAGCAGGATAAATCTCTCCAGAGAGAAATGGTGATTCTGGAAAAACTGAAGGCAGCGCTGGAGGAAGGCAAATCCGCAAGAAGCGTGGAATTCGACGCTCCCGAGGATTATGAATTCGTAGAATCCCTGACTCTTTTAACAGCAAAACCCGTACTGTATGCAGCAAATGTGGTGGAGGATGATCTGGCTGATGACGGCGCTTCCAACGAATTCGTTGCAAAGGTAAGAGCATACGCTGCAGAAGAACACAACGAAGTATTCGTTCTGTGCGCAAAAATCGAAGAAGAGATCTCCGATCTGGACGAAGCCGATAAAAAAGAATTCCTGGCTGATCTAGGTGTAGAAGGCAGTGGTCTGGACAGACTGATCGCAGCAAGCTATAAGCTACTGGGTCTGATCAGCTATCTGACAGCAGGCCCTCAGGAAACAAGAGCATGGACCATTACAAAGGGCACAAAAGCACCTCAGGCAGCAGGCAAGATCCACTCCGACTTTGAACGCGGCTTTATCCGCGCAGAGGTTGTTGCATACGATGATCTGGACAGACTGGGCACATACAATGCCGCAAAGGAACAGGGTCTGGTTCGCTCCGAGGGCAAGGAATATGTGATGAAGGACGGCGACGTTGTTCTCTTCCGTTTCAATGTATGATCTCCCCGTAAC
>JAUNCB010000097.1:0-3591 GCA_030526765.1 Bacillota bacterium | reverse complement strand
TTTTGAAAATAGCAAAACGCCGGCGTCCGCCGGCGTTTTTATTTTTTCCATATTCCGATTTATTTGCGTCTCAGCCGAAGCGATCTTCGCTTTGGCAGTGTAATATCCAGTCCCATAACCGTTTTAAATACCCAGAAAAGGAACATCAGCACCGCCACAGGCACCAGACAGGAGGTCACCAGCATGACAGCAAGCTGCTCCGTATAGCGCACCAGGACCTCTTTCGCCTTTTCCAGTTTTTCCTCCGCAGAATCCTTTACCTTTCCGAATATCTGCTGCAGCCAGCCTTCCTTTTCTTCCGTTTCCGCCTCCATCATCTGCGCCAGCTCATCCCCCGCATCTGCCTTTACCGCAATGGATGCATCATAGGTTTTTTCGATCATCCCCGATGCACGCACCCCGAGAGGAATGGTTAATACCAGCACCAAAGACAGCAGCAGCAGCTTGCGCCAGATCTGCCTTACATCCCACTTGAATCCCGCTATATCTACGATCATCAGCAGAAACACCAGCGGAAGCAGCACCTTGAACACTCCTGCCCACAGCATGGTCAACCCATATTTCTCCAGAAAAACCACGCAAAGTACCAGCAGCAGCCAGTCCGTCATATCGATCAGCTGCTCTGCCACAGGCGTACCCACATCATCCGGCAGCCCAGTGATCAGTGTAGAAGTTCCTACGAGGGCAGCCGTCATTCCCAGTACATTTCCCCTCTTTTCATCCAGCGTTTCGATGGTTCCGCTGTAAAGAACGGTCTGCTCCAGCAGCTCTGCTCCCTTCAGAAAGGAAAAGCCGCCCAGCAGAACCAGCAGG
Organism: Bacillota bacterium; assembly: GCA_030526765.1. GTDB lineage: Bacteria > Bacillota > Clostridia > Lachnospirales > Anaerotignaceae > Anaerotignum_A. The sequence goes on along the minus strand of JAUNCB010000097.1, from coordinate 2,778 downwards.
ATACTGATCAGCACAACACCCTTACGGGATCTTTCCTTTAAAAAATCGATCATCACTTACACCTCTTTCCTTTTCGCATAATATCCGCATCAGAGAGATTGTAAATTTCGCGTAAGTTTTCTTCTCACGCACAGAATACAGCAGCCTTCGGGAAAAAGCAAGGGAAACCAGCCCCTTCCCGTCAATCTTAAGAAATCCGTAAAAAAAGGACCCTCGTTTTCACGAAGGTCCTGTATCTGTTTGTCTTATTTCTTGCCGTACATGGATTCCATCACTCTGTCATAATCATCCGTTACCGCTTTTTCGGGTTCGCCTGTTGCAAGGCTCACTACGATATTTACCAGCAGTGCCAGCAGGAATGCAGGCAGCAGTTCGTAGATTGCCAGCAGGCCGCCCATGGGAGCGATCAGGAATTTCCAGATGAATACCATTGCACCGCCTGTGATCATACCTGCCAGAGCGCCCTGTTTATTGGAACGTCTCCAGAACAGTGCCAGCAGTACAACGGGACCAAAAGCAGCACCGAAGCCTGCCCATGCAAAGGATACGATACGGAATACAGAGGAATCGGGATTTCTTGCCAGGAATACCGCTACAACAGCGATCCCCACAACTGCCGCTCTGGCGATCTTAATGGATGCCTTTGCAGACAGGTCTACATGGAAGAACTTACGCAGCAGGTTTTCAGAAATACTGGAGGAAGCCGCCAGAAGCTGCGCATCCGCTGTGGACATGGTGGAGGAAAGGATACCGGACAGGATGATACCGCCCATGATCGCAAACAGCACACCATAGTTACCCATCAGATCAGCAATTCTAACAATAATAGTTTCGGAGGTATTACCATCCAGGAAATCCAGTGCGCCTGCAGCGGTTACCGCATTACCAACCACACCGATGATGATTGCAACTGTCATAGCGATACATACCCATACTGTTGCAACCCTTCTGGAAACTTTCAGTTTTTCTCTGTCTTCGATCGCCATAAAGCGCAGCAGGATATGGGGCATACCAAAATAACCCAGACCCCATGCCAGTGTGGAAGCGATGGTCAGCGCACCATAAGGTGTGGAGGAATTATCTGCCGCCACATGAGAAGCGGTCAGGCTCAGATAGCTCATCAGACTGTTTGCATTTTCCGCTACCGCATCAAAACCGCCGGCAACATTTACACCAAACATAACTACTACGATCAGCGCAATACTCATAACCACGCTCTGGATCATATCTGTCATGGAAGCTGCCAGGAAACCGCCTGTTACTGTATACGCTACAATAACCACTGCGGAAACGATCATTGCCACATGATAATCAATGGCAAAAATGGAGCTGAACAGCTTACCGCAGGCTGCAAAGCCGGAAGCTGTATAAGGAACGAAGAATACGATGATAACCACTGCTGCGATCGCCATCAGGATATTCTTGTCGTCTCTGTATCTCAGAGAGAAGAAGTCGGGCAGGGTAATGGCATTTACCTCATGGGTGTAAGTACGGATACGCTTTGCTACCACCAGCCAGTTTACATAGGTACCGATCGCAAGACCGATGGCTGTCCATGCAGGCTCAGCGATACCCGCCAGATAAGCCAGACCGGGCAGACCCATCAGAAGCCAGGAAGACATATCCGCTGCTTCCGCAGACATAGCTGTTACCAGAGGACCCATCTTTCTGCCGCCCAGATAAAAGTCACCCACGGTTTCGTTGGATTTGGAACAATACACGCCAATGGCTACCATGCCGATCAGATAGATGGCGATGGTCACCAGCATGATAATGTGCGCTGTTGTCATAATAAAATACCTTCTTTCTTTTTTTCGCTTTGGGCAGTATAACACAAAATAAACCAGAATGAAATACAGAATGAAGTTCGTACCAAATACTATACGATTATAATAAAAAATAGCCATAAATATTGAAATATCAATATTTTACGGCTATACGTTTTTTAGAACAAAAATTTATGCAAAAAATAATCTTTTTATTTTTCTTCTTTATTCTGTCCGTTCTGCACGGAAACTGCCCAGAAAAACAGGCATCATCTTCTTGGCATACTGGCTCAGGGAATAGTCTCCGTTGCTGATGCACCAGTCATAAATCAGCGCCCGCTCACACAAAGCATAGGCCTTTACGATCTCATTGACGGTCGCATCTGCCCGCAGCTCGCCCCTTTGCTGCCCCTCGGATACGATCTGCCGCAGCAGCTTATAGTACAGGCGATTGTGATCCATCAGATGCTTTTCCCCCGCCGTCACCAGCTGAGAGGAATACATCCGTGCCACAAGATCCAGAGAAACGCTGTTATCGATCATCAAAAACAGCTCCTGATTCAGATACATCAGCTTATCAAAGCTGTCCATGCTTTCCGAAAGGGTAGGGATCAGAGCCTCATATTTATCATCAAACAGATCGGAAAGCGAACCCAGCAGGGCATCCTTGCCGCTGAAATAATGATAGAAGGAGCCCTTGGAGGTTCCGGATTCCTCCACGATCTCTTCCACCGTGGTATCATCATAGCCCTGCTCGTAAAACAGTTTCCACGCCGCCGATACGATACGGCTTCTGGTATTTCTTGTGTTCTTCTTGGCCAACGGACTCCCCCCTTTTTTTAATCTTTTTCATTGCGGAAAGGTTCGGGAAACCGCAGGTTTCCTGAATGAAATCCGCAGGAGGAATTCATTTCCTCCGAGGAAAACAGGCTGTCGCCTGCTTTCATGCAGGCACAGATCTGTTTATTCTTCTGTCTTTCAACTCGAAATTCCATTTCGAGTTAGGCGCTCA
>JAUNCB010000096.1 GCA_030526765.1 Bacillota bacterium | reverse complement strand
GCTGCCATCTTCCTTCCAATAGAAATAATCCCGATATTTACTTGTTTTCTGCCGATAAGCGCCCTTTTCGGTTTTTTTATAAAAGCCCTCTCTGTCCAGCCATTTATGGAATGCACCGCAATGATTGAACACACCGTCAACCAGAACACGGATCCCCATGGCATGGGCTTTTTCCACCAGTTCAATAAACAGGGCATCTGATGCTGTCAGATTTTCCTCACTGGTGGTACGAGTGATATACATGGATGCTTCCGCATTCGTTGTGGCACAGGGCTTCAGCACCTTCCCGCCATCCTTTACGATCTTCCCGAAATGGGGGTCGATATGATGATAATCCTGTGCATCATATTTATGATTGCTGGGAGATACAAACAGAGGGTTAAAATAAATGACCTCGACACCCAGTTCTTTTAAATAGTCCAGTTTATTGATGACACCCTGCAGGTCACCGCCATAAAAATGATTCACATCCGTTGCGGCAGGAGGCGTATCCCAGTTTTTCACCTGCTCCACCATGCGCTTCAGATAAATATATTCGTTGGTCAGAACATCATTGGAGGGGTCTCCGTTGCAGAAGCGATCGGGGTAGATCTGATACATGACCGCGCCCTTTGCCCAGTCGGGAGTTGTAAAATCACGGATGATCTCAAAAAAGCCCTCCCCTTTGAATTCATCTGCATAACCGTATTTCGTATAAAAAGCTTCCTCTTCCCCATATTGCAGACGGAAGACATAGCTGACCTTCTTTTCTGTAGGAGGAAGAACTGTGGTGTAATACTGAAAAACACCATCCTCCTCTCCTTCTTCCATCAGATACTCTCTTTCCGTTGTACATAAAAAGACTGCGGAAAAGGTATCCTTCCCTACCCGAAGGGAAATGGTCACCTCATCCGTAGAAAGAGGCTCTACCGGAGAGCGGAACTGTATCGTTTCATCACTATATACTGCCTGTGCACGGAACTGTGCTTCAGGCAGAGAAAAGCCGGATGCTTTTTGCTCTGGCATACATACACCACCTTATCGATTTATGGGATAATATGAATATTATACCTGTATCCCCTCTGTTATGTCAATCACAAGCGAACAGAAGTCTTTCTGCGCATCTGCATATCCACTTTTCTCTGAAAACGAGGAAAGAGCAGCCCTGCGTTGGCTGCTCTTTCGGAAAAAAGAGAAGGTTATACCTTATTGGGTTACATAGTACATAAATACTATCTGATTTGTGAAAAATTTGGGGAGTTTTCACAATTGGATTATAACACGTGGGGTAGAAAATGTCCAGCCAAAGATTCGCTTAGCTGTATAGTCAACTGCTTAAGTCAGCCAATGCCTTTGCCAGTGTCTCCTCTCCCGTGATCCGTATTCCTTCCCGCAGCATGCGGGCATCCTCTTCCCCAAGAACAGAAAGAGGGATCTCCGTCCGCTCCTTCATTCGGATCATCTTCTGGGCATCCTCATAAAAAACAGCAACAAAGCCCTCTTCCTCTCCCAGAATATAAGTTTCACTGCTGAGCCCTTCGATGCTGCATCTTAAAATCACTGTTTCCGGAGAAAACAGTATGATCTGCCATCCGTTATATACACTTTTCAGCTGCTCCATATCCAGCCCCTGCAAAAATTCCGGAGCCTCCTCGCTTTCCTCCTTCGTCACCCGATCGGAGGTGTAAAAATACTGATATACGATCCTCGTATCAGGAAGGATGATATTTTTCTGTCGGATCACAGGCACCTCTGCCTTCTCCTGCTTTTCCCGTTCCCCCACCCAGAATGCATAGGAATAGCCAAGAAAAAGAAAAATCAGAAAGCTGCAAAGGGATGCGATCCATAGTGTTCTGCGCATAAAACCACCTCTTAGGCGGAGTATGGACATCCCAAGCCTTTTCTATACAAAAAAAGACTGTATGAAACGAATTTCATACAGTCTCAGTTATCATCAGTCTAATCTCAGATGAACGGGGACACCGTTGCGATAGGTACAGGGCATTTCTCCCTGTATCAGAGGAAGCAGATAATCGATCATTTCCTGAGTCACATCATTGCCCGCAGGTGTGATCCATTCATCGGGAACCTTTTTCACCTGATTGGCAATTTTTTCGATCTCTACAAAATCAATTGCGAAGCGATAAGGCTTTTCGGATACTCTTTTGATGCATGCCATTTTGCCTGTTTCACCGGAAATACAGTAATCCGCCGCTGCTGCACCCAGCAGTCTGGATTCATAGATATCTGCCGCGGATGCCACATGGGAAGCACAGCGCTGCATTACGCTCAGCTCAATGCTTCTTACCTTACAGCCGATCTCAAAGCGGATAATTTCCTCCAGATAGCGGGAAGCACCGGCAAGGATCTTATGCCCAAAGGCATCTGCCGCTCTGTCCTGCAGGGAATCTGTCAGATAGTCATCCTCTTCATTTCGGATTCCTTCGCTGACTGCAACGATGATGGAATGCTTTTCTGCCATCTTTGCTCTTACATCGTCCAAAAACTGGTCTACACAGAAGGGTCTTTCACACAGATAGATCAGATCCGGTGCAGTATCCCCATTCAGTCTGCCAAGGGCAGAGGCTGCAGTCAGCCACCCTGCATCCCGCCCCATGATCTCAACAATGGTCACAGAGGGCTGCGCATAAACATTACAGTCACAGGAAATTTCAGACATGGTGGTTGCCACATATTTTGCCGCAGAGCCAAAGCCGGGGCAGTGGTCTGTTTCCGTCAGATCATTATCAATGGTTTTCGGTGCACCAATGATCTTGATATCATCGATCCGCATCTCTTTGCAGTATTCCGAGAGCTTATACACCGTATCCATGGAATCATTTCCGCCGATATAGATAAAATATCCGATATCGTACTTACGGAACACCTGAATGATCTTCTCATATTCAAAGGTGCTTTCCTTAAAATCGGAAAGCTTCATCCGACAGGAGCCCAAAACGGAAGACGGTGTCTGGCAGAGCAGCTGCAACTTTTCGGGATCGGAAAGCTGTTCACTCAGCTCCACAAGCTGACCGCGCATCAGTCCCATAATACCGTTTTTTGCACCATAGATCTTATCAATATTTCTGTCAGCAAGGCCCTTTTCCACTACTCCGACCAGAGTGGCATTGATAGCAGCAGAGGGTCCGCCGGATTGTGCAACCAAAAGATTTTTCATACTGATCTTCCTTTCTTTTTTTCAGGGAAGGCTTCGTTTTCTATTTATTATAGCATTTTCTGATGCAAAAACAATTCTTTAACCCAGAATCAGCTTCAGGAAGAAGAGGAATGCAATGATCACGATAACGGGATTCAGTTCGTTCTTTCTGCCGCTGAGGAATTTCAGAAGAACATAGGAAATTACACCGAATACCAGACCTTCGGAAATGCTGTAGCAAACGATCATCATCAGAATCGTCATAAATGCAGGGAAACCTTCTGTAAAATCAGAGAAGGAAATCTCTGTAACATTTTCCACCATCATCAGACCAACGACAACCAGTGCAGGTGTGGTTGCAAAGGAAGGGATCGTTGTCAGAATGGGAGAGAACAGCAGCGCAACCAGGAACAGGATACCTGCTGTAAAAGCTGTCATACCGGTTCTGCCGCCATCGGAAACACCGGAAGCAGACTCTACAAAGGTTGTTACTGTGGATGTACCCAGCACAGCACCTGCTGTTGTAGCAACCGCATCGGCAAACAGTGCGCCTTTGATCTTGGGCAGTTTTCCGTCTTTATCCAGAAAACCTGCCTTTGTGGAAACACCGATCAGTGTGCCCAGTGTATCGAACAGATCCACAAACAGGAAAGCAAAAATTACAACAATAAAATCAAACACAGAGATTCCCGCAAAGCTCAGCTTCCCTGCAATGGGTGCAATACTGGGAGGTGCGGAAATGATACCTGCAGGAATCAGAGAGTATGCCCCTGCATCGGGATTTACCTGATACAGACCGGCAAACTGGCAAAGGATACCCAGAACCCATGTCAGCAGGATCCCCAGAAGCAGTGCGCCCTTTACCTTTCTTACTACCAGAACCAGTGTCAGGATGGTACCGATCAGCGCCAGTGCAACACCAACGGATTTCACGTTACCCAGTGCCACACAGGTAGAAGGATTATTTACTACAACACCTGCATTCTGCAGACCGATAAATGCGATATACATACCGATACCGACACTTACCGCCTTTTTCATATTGGTGGGGATCGCATTAAAGATCGCTTCACGCACATTTACCGCAGAAAGGAAAATAAAGATAAGACCCTCTACAAAAACCGCTGCCAGTGCCACTTCCCAGCCGTAGCCATACTGTGCAACTACGGTGTAGGCAAAGTATGCATTCAGCCCCATACCGGGTGCCAGTACGAAGGGATAATTGGCAAAGAATGCCATCAGGAAGGTACCGAAGGCCGCTGCAATACAGGTTGCTGTCAGCAGTGCGCCGTAATCCATCCCTGTTGTGGAAAGGATGCTGGGGTTTACCACAAGGATATACGCCATGGTCATGAATGTTGTAATACCTGCCATGATCTCTGTCCGCATGGTGGTATTATTCTCTTTCAGCTTAAAACATTTTTCAAAAAAACTCACAAAATAACCTCCTCTTATATCATATTTCAACTGAATGAGTATACCTATTTTTCAACTCAATTTCAATACTTATCCGACAAATCTCTTTTGAAAAATATCAATAATTGGAATCTTTTTATAAAAAATTGTCATAGAACCAAAAAACCCGAGAAAACACTCGGGTCTTTCGTGTCTGTATTATATTTCTCTGGAGATGTCATCATAAAATGCCATCAGTTCTTCTTCCGTAGGGAAGGTTGCCAGATACATCTGGTTCCCCATTGCACCGGAAAGGGCATCGGGAACACGCTCAGACATTTTGATCTGACCGCTGTATTTCTCCATAATATCCTCATGGGTCATGGCAAAGGGCTTGCCGTCACGCAGACCAATGAAGCCGCAGTATGTATGTGCACCCTCAGGCTTTGTGGAATAGTCGAAGGCAACCATATCTGCCCAGATCTTATATACATCTGTATTATGGGCAAAATTGATCATATCGGGAGAAACGCCGCCGCTGGGACGCATATTTACCTCTAGCGCCATGATATCGCCCTTTTTGCCCAGTCCCTCCTGATCCTCCAGCAGACGGAAGAATTCAAAATGAACGAAGCGGCTCTTTACACCGAAGGCCTTAACCGTATCTCTGCCTGCTTTTCTGGTATCCTCAGGCAGCTCCTTCAGAATATAGAATTTGGAATTCTGCTTTTCATTTACGATGTCCATAATAGAACCCAGAGAGATATTGCCTGTTTCAAACATGATCTCACCCTTGGAGTCAATAATGGCATCATAGGAATTTACGATACCGTTTACAAATTCCTCCATGATATACACAACACCTTCATGACGCTGCCCATAGAAGCTTTCCAGCTCGGCATCATTTTTGATTTTGAAGTTATGGGATGCACCAACGCCGTTGTCGGGCTTTGCAACAACAGGATAGCCCACCTTTTCAATGAACGCTCTGCAGCCCTCCAGATCATCCACCAGATGATATCTTGCAACCGTCAGACCCGCTTTTTCATAATATTCCTTCATTTTGGATTTGAACTTGATGCGAGGAATATCATCTGTCTGGAAGCCTGTTGTGATATTGAAATCTGTACGAAGTTTTGCATCCTTTTCCAGCCAGTATTCATTATTGGATTCC
>JAUNCB010000095.1 GCA_030526765.1 Bacillota bacterium | reverse complement strand
GGTATAACTATATCGCACTGGATGATGACGTATGGGTATATACCGGGGTGACCTCCATTGGCGGGGATGAATCCAATGTAGGCTTTGTGCTGATGAATTCCCGTACCAAGGAAACAAAATATTATCAGATCAGCGGGGCAAAGGAAATTTCCGCCATGTCCTCTGCGGAAGGACAGGTACAGCATCTGAATTATGATGCAACCTTCCCTCTGCTGCTGAATATCGCAGGAGAGCCCACCTATTTCCTTTCTCTGAAGGATAATGCGGGGCTGGTAAAGAAATATGCCATGGTAAATATCCAGAAATATCAGATCGTAGCCATTGGGGATACGGTGGCAGAATGTGAAAGGGTATACCGCAATCTGATGGCGGGCAGCGGCATTGAAACCGTGGATACCTCTGCGGCACAGACACTTACGGGTACGATCACCATGCTGCGGGATATCGTTTCCGAAGGAGATACCTATTTCTATCTGATGCTGGAGGGCAGCGAGGATCTGTTTGAAGGAAAGGCGAAGGAGCATCTGGAGCTGTTGAAAAAACAGGTCGGCAGCACTGTAGCGGTGGAATATGTGCCTCAGCAGAACGGTGTGAATGCGATCCTTTCTGTGGAATAAAGGAAAAACAGCGAAAATACGGTATTTCAAAACAGCATAAGCAGATCGGTTTTTGGCATGAAGATTGCGGAAAACCGATCTGTTTTCCATTTGAAGAAGCAGAAAAAGGCGAATTTCTCTCACTTTTGTTGACACTTCGACAAGAAACCTGTAAAATATATAAGATAAAATGCGATTATTGTGTAAAAATGCACTTATTTTGATGAAGATATGAATTGAGAATCTTTTCTACGGAGGTTAGAATAATGAGTGAGGAAAAATTTGAAAGAGCAGGCATGCCCAAGGGCATGAGCGAAACCGATAAGGGCTACTATGAGGATCTGTACACAGATCTGCCTAAGGAAGTGGTGGACATTCTGATGCAGACCCATCCTCTGATGGGCAAAAATGAGGATGATCTGGAAGCATCCGCTTACCGTTCCCGCCGTCCCCAGAGAAGGGAAGATGTGGAGGAAGTGAAGGAAGCACGGATGCAGCAGGTAAGCCATGAGATCAGCGAGGTAAGCAGAGCGCCTCAGCAGGAGGGAGACCCTACACGCTATGTTTCCCGCCGTGCAAGACATGCGGGCATTGTTTCCGAGGAGCTGCCCGAAGCGGCACCCAGAGCGGTGAGCATGCAGGATGAGGATTATGATGACGGCATCCAGTATGTGAGCGTGATGCCTGCCCGCAGAAAATCCAAAATTGTGGAAGAGGTGACCCTGCAGACAACAGCAGCACCTCAGAAGCGTTCCAAAAAAGCAAAAAAGGAAAGAGAAGAACAGCCCTTTGAAAGCATGGGCAGAGACCCCAGAGATAACCGTCCCCGTTACGAGGATGTAGACTTTGAAGCAAGAGCAAAGAAGGAGCATCTGGACAGCCTTTATGATGACTATGATGATTATGATGAAGGCAGCGGCAAGGGCAAGCTGGCGATCATTCTCGGCATCGTTGGTCTGATCCTGATCATTTTCCTGATCTTCCGTACAGTAAGCCTGAGCAGCAAGCTGGAGGAAACCCAGAATCTGCTGACCCAGTCCGAGGAATATAAACAGAAATATGACGATGTGCAGCTGGAAAAAATGCAGCTGGAGGAACAGCTGGAAGCAATGACAAACCCCATCGCGCCTGAGGAAACAACAGAAGGTGCAGAGGGTGAAGGCACAGAAGGCAGCACAGCATCCACAGGCACAACAGCTTCTGCAGCGGGCACAGGCAAGGAATACACCATCAAGGAAGGGGATACCCTTTGGACGATCGCACAGTCTCAGATGGGCAATGGTGCGGATTATACAAAGATCCTGGCTGCAAACGGCATGAAGGAAAGCGATCCTCTGAAGGTAGGCTCCACAATCAAGATTCCTGTAGCAGAATAATAGGAGAAAAAGCATGAGCGAACTGGAAAAGAAAACGCTTGCGGAATTGAAGAAGATCGGTCTGGAAATGGGGGTATCCCCCCTTTCCGGGCTGAAAAAAAGTGAATTGATAGAAAAGATCAGAGACAAGCAGTTATCCATGGAACAGAAGGAAAGCCAGACGGTAACTGCTTCTGCTTTTTCGCAGGCAAAAACAGAAGAAAAAACGGAGGCTGCTCCGGAAAATACAGAACGGGAACGGCTGATGGAAACGGCAGAGCTGGGGGAGGGCATTTTAGAGGTGCTGCCCGACGGCTATGGCTTTTTGCGGGCGGAAAACTGTCTGCCCGGTGCCAATGATGTATATGTTTCCCCGGCACAGATCCGCCGCTTTAATCTGCGGACGGGTGACAGGGTCAGAGGGAATGTGCGTCCGGCGAGAGAGGGAGAAAAGGTCGGCGGTCTGATCTATGTGCAGACAGTCAACGGAGATGCACCCTATCTGGCGGTGCGCCGTCCTCATTTTGAAGACCTGACCCCCATTTATCCGGAGGAAAAGCTGCATCTGGAAACAGAGCAGGCGGAGCTTTCCGGACGGATCATTGATCTGATCGCCCCCATCGGCAAGGGACAGAGGGGCATGATCGTGGCACCGCCGAAGGTGGGCAAAACCATTTTGTTGACACAGCTTGCCAATGCCATCACCAGAAACCATAAGGAAGTCCATCTCATTATGCTGCTGATCGATGAACGGCCCGAAGAGGTGACAGATATCCAGCGTTCCATTGAAGGGGAGAATGTGCAGATCGTATATTCCACCTTTGATGAGGAGCCGGAGCATCATAAGAAGGTAACGGAGATGGTGCTGGAGCGGGCAAAGCGTATGGTGGAGCAGGGGAAGGATCTGGTGATCCTTCTGGACAGCATCACCCGTCTGGCGAGAGCCTATAACCTGACCATACCGCCCAGCGGACGCACCCTTTCCGGCGGTCTGGATCCTGCGGCACTGTATATGCCGAAGCGGTTCTTTGGTGCCGCCAGAAATATTGAAAAGGGCGGCAGTCTGACCATTCTTGCAACGGCGCTGGTGGATACGGGCAGCAAGATGGATGAGGTTGTTTTTGAGGAATTCAAGGGCACAGGCAATATGGAACTGGTGCTGGACAGACGCATGGCAGAGCGTCGTATTTTCCCTGCTGTGGATATCATCAAAAGCGGCACAAGAAGAGAGGAAAAACTCCTGACTGCGGCAGAACTGGAATGTAACTATGCCCTGCGGCGAATGGCGGCAAGCCTCAGCAGTACGGATATGACAGCGGGCTTTTTTGATCTGATGAAAAAGACGAAAAATAATCAGGAGTTTATCGAACGGCTGCCAGCACAGGAAAAAATGTTGGGTTTGCAGGAAAAATAAGGGGCATTTTTGGGAAAAACTATCAAGAATGCGGAAATGGGCTATTTTTCGGCGGATTATTATTGCAAAAAAAATAGCCGTGTGATAAAATACCCATGTTGTCTATAAATAACAAGGATTATTGATCAACAAATAGTGAAAAATGAGGTGAAAAAAATGCGCGAAGGTATCCATCCCGAATATCATCAGGTAACAGTAAGATGCAACTGTGGTAACGAATTCGTTACAGGCTCTACAAACAAAGAAATCAGAGTCGAAGTTTGCTCCAAATGCCACCCCTTCTACACAGGCAGCCAGAAACTGCTGCTGGAAGCTGGCGGTAGAGTTGAAAAATTCAACAAAAAATACGGCAGAAAATAATTCCAAAAACAAAAAGGGCTGGGGCGTTATGTCCAGCCCTTTTTTTCACAGGCAGATCATACTTGGGAATGGTCTGCCTGTGAAAAAAAGGACGGAAAGTCCCTTTAGGCAGCACCGGTGTTTAGCAAAGGGCTGTCATTTTGGAAGGAGGATTCTATATGGCTGAAAAATGTACTTCCATCGGCGGACAGGCCGTGATCGAAGGCGTTATGATGCGTGGAAAAAAGATATATGCGATGGCGGTGCGTAATCCCGAAGGGGAAATCGTTATCGAGAAAAAAGAAGTAGGCGGACTGGGGAAGAAGGGGATTTTTCAGTATCCCGTATTCCGCGGTATGGCAGCCTTTCTGGATTCGCTGGTCAATGGTACCAAGATTTTGATGCGCTCTGCGGAAATTGCAGGCGAAGGCTGGGAGGAGGAAGAGCTTTCCTCCTTCGAGAAATGGCTGACAGATAAGCTGGGAGATAAGATCAACGATATTCTGATCTATTTCAGTGTGTTCCTTTCTCTGGTGCTGGGGATGACGCTGTTTTTTGTACTGCCTGTGTTTATCGGGAATTTCTTTAAAACAATGGTTCCTGCCTGGGGGCTTGGGATCATTGAAGGGCTGCTGCGCATTGCCATTTTTCTGGCGTATCTGTGGCTGATCTCCCGCATGAAGGAGATTCAGCGGGTGTTTCAGTATCATGGTGCGGAGCATAAGACCATTGCCTGCTTTGAAAGCGGCAAGGAGCTGACTGTGGAAAATGTACGCCCCTGCACAAGACAGCATAAGCGCTGCGGCACAAGCTTTCTGTTGTTTGTTATGCTGATCTCCATGGTGGTATTCTTTTTTGTCAGAACGGATGTATTTATCCTGCGTCTGATCACAAGGATCTGTCTGGTGCCCTTTATTGCGGGTATTTCCTATGAGGTGCTGCGCTGGGCGGGCAGATCGGAGAGCCTTGTGGTGCGTATTCTGAGTGCGCCCGGGCTTTATCTGCAGAAGCTGACAACGGCGGAGCCTGATGATATGCAGATTGAATGTGCCATTGCGGCAATGAAAGGGGTTCTGGAAGATGAACCGGAGGAATAAGACCCTTGGCGAAGCCTTAAGGGAAGGAAAAGCACGAATGAAAAAAGCCGGTAAGGATGCCATAGATGCGGCATTTTTGCTGGAGAAAGCCGCCGGTATGAACCGTTCGGCTTTCTTTTTGCGGGAAGAAGAGATCCTTTCTGAGGATGTCCTTGCCTGCTATGAAGGCTATCTGGCGGAGCGGGAGGCAGGCAGACCCACCCAGTATATCCTGGGGGAATGGGAATTTATGGGGCTGCCCTTCGCTGTGGGCGAGGGTGTTCTGATCCCCAGAGGGGATACTGAGGTGCTGGTGGAAGCTGTGCTGGAAAAGCAGCAGGAGGAAGGTTTCTGCTCTGTGCTGGATATTGGAACGGGCAGCGGGTGTATTCCTGTCAGCCTGGGGCATTACGGCAGTTTTGAGCAGCTTATGGCAGTGGATATCAGCCCCAGAGCATTGGGCTATGCCGTGGAAAATGCAAAACGAAATCAGATCATGATAGCGTTTTATGAGAGTGATCTTTTTGCAAATGTGCCTGCTGAATGGAAGGGCGGGCTGGATGCCATTGTTTCCAATCCGCCCTATATCTCGAAAACGGATATGGCGGAGCTGATGGTAGAGGTGAAGGATCATGAGCCCCATAATGCCCTGTATGGCGGCGAGGATGGGCTGGATTTTTACCGTGCCATTGTGGAGCAGGCAAAGGAATGGCTGAAAGACGGCGGCTGGCTCTTCTTCGAGATCGGATACGATCAGGGGGAGGCACTCTGCAGGCTTTTGCAGGAAAATGGGTATGATAGGATCGAGATCAGAAAGGACCTTGCAGGTCTGGACAGAGTTGCGATCGGACGAAAGGAGCGGGGATAATGCTGGCGAGATTGGCGGAAATTGAAATCAAATACGAAGCCCTTTCCGATCAGATCAATGATCCGGATATTATTTCCGATCAGAGCCGCTGGCGGA
>JAUNCB010000356.1 GCA_030526765.1 Bacillota bacterium | reverse complement strand
AACCCAGCATGGGCTGTACCGAGCCCGTAGCCATCGCTCTGGCGGTTTCCAGAACTTGTGAATATCTGAAAAATCCCGCAGAAAAACTGGATATGGTCATCAGCTCCAATATTTTCAAGAATGCCTACAGCGTGCAGATCCCCAATACAGGCACCTACGGCATCGAGCTGGCTTGTGTACTGGGCTGTCTGCTTTCCAAGGAAGGCAACACCATGGAGATCTGTGCAGATATCAAGCCCGAGCATGTTACAAAGGCAAAGGAACTGGTGGCAGCAGGGATGGTCAGCGTGAAGGTGCTGAAGAGCAGCGGCTTCTATATTGAATGTATTGCCTCCAATGCAGCAGGCAAGGCACACACCATCACACAGGATGCCCATGATAACATGGTATTCTGCGAAAAGGACGGGGTTGTGCTGCTGGATAAGCGTACCACAGAATTTGTGACCTCCGAGGAGGACGGCAGCTTCAGTGTAACAGACCACACCTTCGAGGAATTCTATCAGTGGGCAAATGAGATCGATGTGGAAAAACTGGATTTCATTCAGGAAGCCATCGACATCAATATGAAGATCGCAGAGATCGGTATGAAACAGAAATATGCCTTCGGCGTAGGCCCCACCATCCAGAACCTGCTGGATAAGGGTCTGCTGACAGAAAACGTAGTGACCATGGTAAGACGCTACCCCGCAGCGGCGGCAGACTTCCGTATGAGCGGCGGCAACGGCTCCGTAATGACCTTCTGCGGCAGCGGCAATCAGGGCATCTCCACCACACTGCCCATGGCTGTTTTTGCTAAATATATGGATATCCCCGCAGAAAAGCTCCTGCGTGCGGAATTTATGGCAATGCTGATGATCATGTACATGAAAAAGCATGTGGGTCGTCTGAGCCCCGTCTGCGGTGCAATGGTGGCAGGGACAGGCTCTGCGGCAGGTATGACCTATATGCTGGGCGGCAGCTTTGCGCAGATCAGCGGCGCAATGCAGAATATGATGGGCTCCGTGGCAGGCATCTTCTGTGACGGTGCAAAGGGCGGCTGTGCCGTAAAAGTGGCAGCCTGCGCAGGGGAAGCCGTATATGCGGCACTCTATGCCATGGATGGCAGCATGATCGGTGTTTCCGACGGTATCAACAGCACAAAGGCAGAGGATACCGCAAAGAATCTGGCGAAGCTGAGCCATGAAGCACTGGATGAAATGGATATGAAGGTCATCGAGATCATGCAGGAAAAGAAATAAGCAATAAAATAAGAAAGAAATCAGTAAATAAGTGAATCAATAAAGAAGCGGAAAACAGGCTGGATCAGTGAAAAACGGGTCAGCCTGTTTTTTTCATGGTAATCCTGCCCAAAAAGACATTTGTATTTCTGTGGATTTTCGTTTTTATTTCGGGGAATGGTGTTCTTCTTGTTCTGTATACAAAACAATTCGATGATTATGCATAAATATACATAAAAGCATTGACGAAACACACTTCTGTTGTATAATATAGTATAAATGAAAAATA
>JAUNCB010000094.1 GCA_030526765.1 Bacillota bacterium | reverse complement strand
GAAATTGCCCCCAGCATCGCCATGGATACCAGCTGTCTTGTTGAAATTTTTTTGTTTTCACTTGCCATTTTAGATTACCTCCATCTTTTGTTTAGACATTTCGACACCATTTCTCTGCAAAAAAGAAATAGCCCGAAATCCTTCAGGCTAAACAAGCAAAATAAGGCAGATACACAGACGCACAGAAAAACGGCGTCCATACGCATCGATCTTACTTTTCTTCTCCCATCCAGACTATACTGTCGGTTTCGGAATTACACCGAATCCTGCGCAAATGCGCTCGCGGACTTTTACCGCCGATCGGGAATTTCACCCTGCCCTGAAGAATATCATATTTATTTACTCTCCTATTATAATACGAAAATCCCCTTATTTCAAGGACTTTCTCGCATTTTTCAGAAATTATACTGTTTTTCTATGAAATGGTGACTTTTGATGCAAATCGGTATATTGGGGTGCAAAAACGGTGTAAATCTGGTGTAAAAAGAATGGCTGCCAACAAAAGGCAGCCACCACTTTAATCACAATTCTTCTGTTTTATAAATAGTGTATCCTTCGAAATAAGAGCTGGTATCGATCCCTTTCATAAACACTTCTCTGTCATCAATTTTATCTGTTAGTGCCCGTTTCAACAGATATTTGATCTCAATATCTTTGATTGGACTGCGTTCCATTGCCAGAAGGTAGTCATTTTTATCCACCTGGTTCCAGTCAATCACCTGCTTTAGCTCTTTCTTCAGGATCACATCCAACCAGATTCTTGTCGCACGACCATTCCCTTCTCTGAAAGGATGTGCCACATTCATCTCAACATATTTTTCTACGATTTCATCGAATGTAGACTGGGGCATTTTTTCGATATTCGCCAGTGCCGCTTCCAAGTACATCACAGGAGCAAACCTGAAGTTGCCTTTTGCAAGATTTACTGTTCGCACCTTACCCGCAAAATCATAAATATCTTCAAACAATACCTTATGAATATCTGCCAGAGAACGAAAAGAGCCTGCTTCCATTCGATCCAGTACCCCGTCTTCAAACAGCTGTATTGCTTTTGCTTTGCTGATTTTTTCTTCCATTCTTGCCAGTTCCGCAGAATCAGTAATCCCTGATTTATTTTCAAGGGCCATATGCTCAGTCCTTTCCTTCCTATTCTTTATATATTTTACCATATCCCCCTTCTGTTCTCAAGATTTCCAAAGAAAAAGAGCATACCATAATCATCGGTATGTGCTTGCTTTTTCTTCCTTTCGCTAATTTTGTTGTAAATCACCCAGTCTTTCTATCTATCATCCGAACCTCATCATCTTACAAGGCTTTTCTCCCTTTTTGAGAAATATTGCCCTCCCGCTTCCCCTGCGGCACACAGAAAGACTATGGATTCTATGCCCCATCGGTGTTATAATTTATGAAACATCGAACCACTTCCGTATAAAGGCTGCACCCATCATCCGCAGTCAGAAAAGAGGGAAAAACCATGAAAAAAGATTCGATCCTTACCGTTCTTGGCTGCCGCGGCTCTATGGCTGTCAGCAGCGAGGCGACAGCAAAATACGGCGGCTCCACCTCCGCCTTTTGGCTTAAGGCAAAGGGGAAGCACATCCTGTTTGATGCAGGCACAGGTATTCTTAAGGCAGAGCTGCCCCATGCCGAAGCCCACCTTCTCCTCAGCCATGTTCATATAGACCATATCCTCGGCATCCCCTTCTGGACACCACTATTTTCGGAAAATAACCGCATTCATATCTACAGCGAACCCCGCTGCGGTATGTCCATTCGGGAACAACTGGCAAATTTCCTTCGTCCACCCTACTGGCCTGTTGGCATTGATCTCTTCTGCGGAGTCAGGGAATATCATGATATCTCCGCAGGGGAAAGTTTTTCTCTGGGAGACGGTGTCATTGTACGCACCCTCCGTGCCAATCATCCTGACACCTGCACCGCCTTTCGGGTGGAATGGGAAAATCACGCCGTTGTCTATGCGCTGGATTACGAGCATTCCGCCGATGCAGACAAGGCTTTGATCGCCTTTGCCAAAAACTGTGATGTGCTGATCTACGACAACACCTACACCCCCACGGAATACGAAAAAAAGATCGGCTGGGGGCACTCCACCTGGGAAGAAGGGCTGCGCATCAAAAAAGCCGCTGCCGTAAAAACCCTGCTGCTCTCTCACCATGCAACGGATCATACCGATGCCCTTCTGGATGACCTGCAGCAGAAGCTGACCGAAAGAAACGATCAGGTATTCCTTGCCAGAGAGGGGATGGAGATCCTATTATGACACAGCTGCGCACAGAAAAACTGCTGGAGATCGGCATTGCCCTCTCCAGAGAAAAAGATGCTGATACCTTATTCCGTCTGATCCTGACGGAAGCAATGGAAATAACCGCCTGCGACGGCGGCACCCTTTATGTATATGACGGGGAGGCTCTGCGCTTTCATATCATGATCACCCGCTCCCTGCAGTATGATAAGGGCGGCAAAAACGATCCTGTTGACTTGCCTCCCGTTCCCATGCAGCGTACCCATGTGGCGGCATGCAGTGCCATGGAGAAAAAACTGATCAATATTGCAGATGTTTATCTGCCCAATGAAGCATATGATTTCTCCGGTCCCAAAAACTATGACCGCATAACAGGCTATCGCACCCAATCCATGCTGGTAGTCCCCATGGAGGATGACGAGGGGGATGTGATCGGTGTGCTGCAGCTCATCAATGCAAAGGATGCAGACAGCAACACCATTCCCTTTCAAAAGGAATATGAAAAGATCATTTCTGCTCTGGCTTCTCAGGCAGCCATCTGCATGACAAATATGAAATATTCCGCAGACATCACCGAGCTGCTCCACTCCTTTGTTCGTGTTATGTCTGCCGCCATTGATGCCCGCACCCCCTATAATGCCAACCACACCAAAAACATGGTGCAGTACGGCAGAAAATTCCTGCAATACCTGCGGGATACAGGGGCATTCTGGCAGATGGATGCCCGACAGGAGGAGGAATTTCTCATGAGCGTCTGGCTCCATGATATCGGCAAGCTGGTCATCCCGCTGGAGGTCATGGATAAGGAGACCCGCCTTTCCGACCGCCTGCAGGAGATCACTCACCGTTTTGAAAAAATCAGCCTGCTGGCGGCTCTCGCCCATGCCAGAGGTGAGATCACAGCCGAAGAACTGGCAGAAAAAAATACCCTGCTTGAAAAAAGCATGGAAACCATACGCAACGCAAACAGCACAGGCTTCTTGTCCGATGAAATGCTGGCACAGATCCAAGCCATTGCAGACTGCCGCTTCACCGATCGGGACGGCGTAGAAAAACCCCTTCTGACCGAAGAAGAACTTCTTTGCCTTTCCATCCGAAGGGGCACCCTCAGCGACGAAGAAAGAAGCATCATGCAGAGCCATGTGATAATGACGGAAAAATTCCTGCAGGAGGTGCATTTCCCCAAGCGGTTTCAGAATGTGACCCGCTGGGCATCCTCCCATCATGAGCTGCTCAACGGAATGGGCTATCCCCGACAGCTTTCCGCCGAAGAAATCGAAAAGGAAGTGCGGCTGATGACCATTCTGGATATCTTCGATGCACTGACAGCCCGAGACCGCCCCTATAAACCACCCATGCCCACAGAAAAGGCATTTTCCATTCTGCATCACATGGCAGAGCATGGGGAGCTGGACAAAGAGATCCTTACCTTATTTGAAAAAAGCAAGGTCTGGGAAAGGTAACGCAACAGCTACGGGCTGATGTAACACAGATAAGGAGCGTCCTATGAAACAGCTTTTACAACCAAACCGAATCCTGTTTGCCCTTCTGGCGGCAGTGCTTTCCACAGCCATCGCTGCCTCCGGACTTCTTTATCGTGCCGATAATCGCCTGAATGACACTCTGTATCAACAGACACAGGCAGCGGACGGCAATATCCTTATCATCGGCATTGATGCCAAATCGCTGGAGGCACTGGGCCCCTTCCATACCTGGAGCAGAGCGAAAATGGCACAGGCTGTGGCGCAGCTCAACGCTGATCCCGCCTGCAGACCCGCCGCTATCGGCATTGATATTCTATATAGCGGCACTACGGACGGAGCCGCAGATGCGGCTCTGGCAGAAAGCCTCAGCGCATATGATAATGTAGTTACGGCTAGTGCCGTCCACTTTTCCAGTACACTGGTAACGGAGGATGACGGCAGCTTCTATCTGGATGATTATTATGTAGACCGATGGGAAGAGCCCTTCCCCGCCCTGAAGGCAGTGACCACACAGGGCCATATCAATGCCATGCTGGATGCTGACGGTATCCTCCGCCACAATATCCATGCCATTGATCTGCCAGACGGCACACAGATAAACAGCTTTGCCTATGAACTATATCAAAAATACTGTGCCCATCACGGCATTCCTGCCGATGCACAGCCCCCGACAGATGCCCGCCACCGCTGGTATCTGCCTTACAGCGGCAAGTCCGGTGCCTATTCCGACGACTTCTCCTTTATCGATCTGTTGGAGGGCAACCTTTCGCCGGAGATCTTTGCGGATGCCATCGTTCTGATCGGGCCCTATGCCCCCGGACTGATGGATCACGCCGTTACCGCCATCGACCATGCCTCCATCATGTATGGGGTGGAATATCAGGCAAATGTGGTGGATGCACTCCTGAGCGGAAACTTTAAAGAGGAAATCGGAGACCTGCCCCAGATGGCAGTCTTATTTACAGCCATCTTCCTGCTGGCACTGCTCTCCTATCGGCAAAATATCCGCATCAGTACCGCCCTCTGGCTGCTTTTTGCAGGGGGCAGTCTGACAGCGGCGATCCTTTTCTATGAATGGGGCTTTGTGCTTCATAGCCTCTGGATCCCTCTGTTCAGCACCCTCCTCTATGTGGTGCTGATGGCATACAACTATCTGCTTGCGGCTCAGGAAAAACGGCAGATCACCGCCACCTTTCAGCGATATGTGGCACCGGAGATCGTCAACGAGCTGCTAAAAAACAAGGATTCCCTTGCACTGGGCGGAAAACTGACAGAGATCACCTGTCTGTTCGTGGATATGCGGGGCTTTACCGCCATGTCTGAACGGCTTGTTCCTCAGGAAGTGGTTGCCGTTCTGAACAGATATCTGGAACTGACCAGCCGCTGCATCCTGCAAAACGGCGGCACACTGGATAAATTCGTCGGGGATGCTGCTGTGGCATTTTTCAACGCCCCGCTACCGCAGGCAGATCATACCTATCATGCCGTAAAGGCGGCACTGGATATGACGGAAGGCTCCAAAGCCCTCAGCGAAGAACTGCAGCAGCAATTCGGGCAGGCTGTGCAGTTTGGCATCGGTATCCACTGCGGGCCTGCCATTGTGGGAAATATCGGCGCTTCCATGCGCATGGATTATACTGCCGTGGGAGATACGGTCAATACCGCAGCAAGGCTGGAGGCCAATGCCCTTGGAGGACAGATCCTCATCAGCCGTGCAGTGGCCGATGCACTGGAGGGGCGCATCCGTGTAACCTCTCTGGGCAGCAGCATCCCCTTAAAAGGGAAATCCGCAGATTTTGAAGTCCTCCGTCTGGAGGGACTGTCCGAAGAATAAAATTCGTTTCAAGCGAAACACACAAAAAAGAGGATGATTCCCTCATCAGAAAGGAATCATCCTCTTTTTTTATTTCTGTTATTCTTTTCAGATATTTTTCATAGTCAGAGCGATCCGCTTCTTTTCCACATCCACGGAAAGCACCTTCACCTGCACCACATCTCCCAGCTTCACTGCCTCC
>JAUNCB010000093.1 GCA_030526765.1 Bacillota bacterium | reverse complement strand
TACTACAATATCGTCAAGGAAGCCTTCCACAGCCCTGCGGCACAGGAATATTTCAAGACAGAAGAGATCATGAAATATCTGGATGACCATAAAGCAGGCAAGGCGGATAACAGCCGTAAGATCTGGACAGTGTATATGTTCCTTGTTTGGCATAAGCAGTTCTTTGAAAACTGATTTTAAAAATGAAGTCCTCATAAAAAAACAAAACGAAAAGGCCGATTTCTCGAACCATCAAGAGAAATCGGTCTTTCTATTTATCCTTCTGTTTTTCCTTTCAGCGCATCGCCTCGGTTCACTACCGAAAGCAGCACTGCACCGAATACGATCAGTCCGCCCAGAAGCACTCTTGGTGTAAACGGGTCTCCATAAAGCACCACACCGCAGAAATAACCGATCACCGACTGAGTGGAGATCAATACCGCCGCATGGGTATCCGTTGTATACCTTCTCGCCACATTCTGTATGGTATAAGCCCCCACCGTATTGACCGCCGTCAGATAGACCAAAGCGATCACAGCCGTTTTGGGAAGCACCCTCGGCATATCCTCTATGAGAAAGGAGGCAAGAATGGAAAGTCCCCCCGTCGTCAGATACTGATAGCAGCTCATGACAATAGGATCCGCCTTTTTGGCAAAAACCCCTGTTGCCACAATGGTAAAGGAATACAGCAGCGCAAAAATAATAGACAGCAGATCCCCCATCTCCACCGCTGCCGCACCGTTCAATGAAATCAGCCCAATGCCGCACAAGGCCATCAGCCCTGCAGGAAACGCCTTTGCCTGGGGTCTTTTTTTCAGCACCAGCCAGGAAACAAAGGGCACGATCACCACATAAGCTGCCAGCAGAAAGGCCTGCTTGGAGGGGGTGGTATATTTCAGCCCGATGATCTGGAAGGGCTGGGCAATGAAAAGAAGAATGCCCAGAAGCACCCCCGCCCTTTGGTCTGCCTTCGTCGCCTTTCTCATCCGCTGGCGGAAGAGTATCCCCAGAATCAGCCCTGCCCCTGTAAACCGAAATGCCATGATCCAGAAGGCAGGAAAGGTTGCCGCCACCATATCTCCTGCCACAAAGCCGACACCCCAGAAGGTTGCCGCCAGAAGCAGCCCCAGATCCGCCAGCAGCATTTTTTTCTTTTGTTCTTTCATTCTTCATACCTCCAAACATTTCAGAAAACTCCCCGAAAGAAATCTTTCTTCGGGAAGAAAAAGCCCCTCTGATGAGGGGCCTTTCTGAATCTGTTTTGTTATTTTTCCTTAGATCGCTGCAATTTTTGCATCAATGTCATCATTCAGCGCATCTACTTTATCCTGTGCAGCCTGCAGGCTGTCTGCTTTTACGCCGATATAGAATTTCAGCTTGGGCTCTGTGCCGGAAGGACGGATGCAAACCCATGTGCCGTCTTCCAGTGTGTAGTGCAGCACATCGGATACAGGCAGAGGGCTGCCGCTTTCCGCACCTGTCACCAGATCCTTGAACACCTGTGTCTTATAGTCCTTTGCCACAACCACCTTGAAGCCGCCCAGCTCTGCGGGTGTGTTTTCTCTGAAGGTCTTCATGATGAGGGCAATGCGTTCCATGCCTTCCAGACCCTTCATGGTCAGAGATTTTACGCCTTCACGGTAGTAGCCGTATTTTTCATACAGTGCCAGCAGGGCTTCATACAGGGTCATGCCTTTTTCCTTGTAGTAAGCCGCCATTTCACAGATCAGAACTGCAGCATAAACTGCGTCCTTATCTCTTGCGTATGTGCCGCCCAGACAGCCGTAGGATTCTTCAAAGCCGTACAGATACTGGTGAGAGCCTGTTTCCTCAAAGCCCTTGATCTTTTCACCGATGAATTTAAAGCCTGTCAGAACGTCCATTTTTTCCACGCCGTATGCTTCACAGATGGGTGTGATCATTTCTGTGGAAACGATTGTCTTGATTACCGCACCGTTTGCAGGCAGCTTGCCCTGTGCTTTTTTCTGGCTCAGGATATATTCTGTTGCCAGTGCGCCTACATGGTTGCCTGTCAGGGCAACGAATTCGCCCTTATCATCTTTTACCATAGCACCCACACGGTCTGCATCGGGGTCCGTACCGATCAGTACATCTGCATCCACCTTTGCAGCCAGCTCCTGTGCCATAACGAATACCTTTACATCCTCGGGGTTGGGATAATCCACTGTGGAGAAGGAGGAATCGGGCATTTCCTGTTCTTTTACGATAAATACATTTTTGAAGCCTGCTTTTTCCAGATTGCGGCGAACGGGCATATTGCCGGAGCCGTGCAGGGGTGTATAAACGATATTCAGCTTATCGCCCATGCGTGCGATCATTTCCTTATCCATCAGGCAGTCCTGTACATTTTTGTCAAATGCCGCATCCACTTCTTCTCCGATCAGTGTGAACAGTTTTTTCGCTTCTGCTTCTGCTCTGTCCATTCTTTTGATCTGACCGAAGTCTGTCACAGCGTTTACCTCTGTGATGATGCCCTTATCTCTGGGTGCCACTACCTGCGCACCGTCTGCCCAGTATACCTTGTAGCCATTGTATTCGGGGGGATTGTGGGATGCTGTCAGCACAACGCCTGCGGTACAGCCCAGCTCTCTTACTGCAAAGGACAGCATGGGAACGGGACGCAGGGAAGGATAAACGAAGGCAGGAATGCCGTTTGCTGCAAAAATCAGACCTGCAACCTCTGCAAATTCAGGAGACATAAAGCGGGAATCGTAAGCGATCGCAACGCCCTGTGCCTGTGTGCCTTCTTTCAGAATGTAGTTTGCCAGACCCTGAGAAGCCTTGCCTACTGTGTACTGATTCAGTCTGTTGGAGCCGTTGCCGATGATGCCGCGCAGACCACCTGTACCGAATTCCAGTTCCTTGAAGAAGCGTTCCTTGATTTCCATTTCGTTATCCGCAATGCTTCTCAGCTCCGCCTTTGTTTCTTCATCAATAAAGGGGTCATTCAGCCACTGCTCATATCTTACGCGATATTCTTCCATTTTCTTTTCCTCCTTAATATTTTCTATTTCCGCCTGTTATTCCAATGTTGCATGTAAGGATGCCGCAGCGGAATGGATGGAAACACTCTGTCGGAATGTTTCATAGTCCTCCTTTTCCACCTGCACATGGTAGGTACCGTAGGGCAGATTCACTTCCATGGGCGCAACGCCGTATTCTTCGCCGTTGATATATACCCATGCACCTTCCACATCTGCCGTTACTGTCAGCGTACCATATTGAATATCCTTCAGAAGCTCTGCATGGAGGGTCACGGAATCAGCCGCCAGTGTCACATGCTGGTTCCATTCCATATATCCGTTTTTCAGGATCACCACATCATATTCCCCCATGGGCAGCACTGCAGGACTTTCTGCCGCTGCGCCATTGATATAGAGCTTATAATCCGTTACATTTGCATCGATGATGATGACGCCCATTTTCTCCTGTGCCTTGGAAAGGTCATATTCCAGATCCTCTCCCGCTTCCACGAAAAGAGTGTCGGTTCTCTGCTCAATATTGGAGCCTGTCACCGTCACCTGATGCTGCCCTGCCCGAACGGCGAGCTTCATGCCCTCCTCCAGAGGCAGTTCCTCTTCCTCATCCAGACGGATCTTGCCGTCTTTGATGTTTTTTGCATTTTCCACTTCGATATAGCCGTGATATTCCAGCACCTGCACAGACCAGACCACATCGTCCACCAGTGTCAGCTCCAGCAGATCACAGGGCTCCAGATCCTTCGGAGAAAGTTCCTCCTCCCGATACAGGAACATTGCCTGCTTGCCGTAGGCATAGGAATCCTTCTCACCGATGAGCTTTCCTGCACTCTCCTCTGCCGCCAGTCCGGTTGCCTCCCGTGTGCTTATCCCGTCGCCGCCGCAGTCTATGGAAAGGGCTGTTTCCCCATCCTCCGAAAGGGTCACCACAGCCACATCGCCCCCATGGATGCTGTCCGCTCCGCTTTCCTGTCCGTTTTCATCCAGAAACAGGGTTTCCTCCGTCAGCAGGATCGTTTTTCTTTCCGCCGCCGTGATGTCATATCCCTTGATCCATTCCTCGGAAATGCTTTCCGCCAGCATCGGGAAGGGTTCGCCGGCCACCGCCACAGGCGGCTCCTCCGCCTGAAAACCCCAGCGCACCGCCGCAAAGCCCAGAATGCACGCCAGCACTGCCGCCAGCGCCAGAATACCCATGGTCTTTTTATCCATTTTGAATTTTTCTTCCCGTACCCTTCTGCGGTGCTCCGCCCCTTCCGAAGCGGGCTCCTCGGGCGCATCGAATTTTTCTGATTCAAAGGCATTCAGAAAGGCTCTGGCATCCCCCAGATCATCCTCTCCGCCTTCCTCCAGTTTTTTCACTTTTTCATTTATATCATCCAGACGAACCGTTTTGCCGAAGTCCTGTTCGTTTTCCTGAAAATGATAGTCCTTCATTCTCTTCTCCTCCTTCAGGGGAAAAATACAGAATATTTCATTATTTATTTTAATTGTTTTCCACTGAAGATGCAACAGAAAAAAACAGCAAAGGCTGCCAAGGTTTCCCTCAGCAGCCTTTTTCTATGATCCCCTTCAGCCGCAGCCCTTTTTTCTCCTCCTCCGCCGCTGCCGCCAGCCTTTCCTCCATGGCAGGCGACACGCAGGCTCTGCGCCGATTATAGTATTCATTGACCAGCCGCAGAAATTTCTCGGGGTAGACCAGCATCCCCATCAGAAGGGTCAGATCCTGATCGGAAAGGGAGCGATATCTGCTGTAGGCCTCCAGCATTTCCCACACACCTTCCCGCTCTCCTGCCGTCTTTTTGCAATAGCGACGCAGATAAAAGGCAAGGTCTGCAAGGGGAAGCTCCCGACTGCACTTATCAAAATTCCCCACAAAGATCCTGCCGCCGCTGCCCAGTCGCAGGGCTTCGCTTTTATAGGCATTGTGGCAGAAGGCGCCCTCTGCCGCCGCCCGATCCACTGCCCCGCTGTAATCCCCCTGCTGCAGCAGCTGCTCCGCCTCCTGCACCTGTGCCGCATACTGCTCATAATAGCGCATCAGCAGCAGATCGATGCCGTCGTAATGCCCCTTTTTATCCTTACGGCGTCGCATTTTGGAAAGCTCTCTCCGCCGTTTTTTATAAAGTACAGGCAGCCGCTCCCGATCCCAGCCCGCATCGGGAAGCCCTACGGCGGCGGCATGCATCTGCCCCAGTGTTTCCGCACCACGCACAAAATCCAGGGTACTGTCCTCTCCCAGACTTTCCGGCGGCATCGTATCCTCCAGAATATACAGAACCCCGTCATACCGATAAAAGGGCTCCCCCTCCACGGTTTCAAACATTCGGCTGATCCGATCAAACCCATTTTTCCGCAGCTGCTGCTTCACCTGCGCCGCAAGGTACAGGCTTTCGGTGCCGCCCCTCGGCTTTTTCAGCTCTCTGAGCCCCTGATCCGTGCGGCAGATCAGCCCTGTCCGTGTGCGGGTGGCGCTCCGCAGGCGCAGTCCATAGCCCTCCCACAGTATTTTTTCATTCCGCTCTTCCATCCTCATTCCCCCTGCTCCCCGACAAACTCTCTCTGGAACAATCTATGGCAGACAGGGGCACTTTAGAACACCGCCCCCTCCTGCTGCAGAGCAGAAAAAAAGATCCTGCTTTTTTTGCAGGATCAGATATATACTCTCATATTTTCTTGTAAAACGCAAACAGAGCGAGCCGCACTTCTGCACAACCCGCCCCGCCTGTTAAGATGCGCCCTCAGGGACTCGAACCCTGGACCCACTGATTAAGAGTCAGTTGCT
>JAUNCB010000092.1 GCA_030526765.1 Bacillota bacterium | reverse complement strand
AAAGCGGTATCTATCACCGGCTTTATGGATGTATATGTAAATCATCCAAAGGTTGAAGAAGAACCTGTGAGAGTAGAAGAACCCGTGAAAGAGGAAACAACATCCAGCAGCGATGATTACGATTTTGATGACATAGATTGGGATGCGCTGTTTGATGAGCTCGAGGCTATGGGCTGATTCTTCCCAGATGAACAGCAGAGCGGATATTTCTCAAAGGAAATGATTCCTCAGCGGAAAGAAAGATAAACAGCAAGCCCCCTGACGATTGGTCAGGGGGCTTTGTTATGTGTTTTATTGGTTTTATCTGTCGATGACACGACCGTCTCTGGAGATGGTTACAATCTGCCAGGGAATGAATTTTCCGCTGTTTTGCAAAGCTGTCGTGGCTGCTCTCTCGATGCCGCCGCAGCAGGGAACCTCCATGCGAACTACCGTAACACTCTGGATATTGTTCAGCCGAATGATCTCAGTCAGCTTTTCTGCGTAATCGCCTTCGTCCAGCTTGGGACAGCCGATCAGTGTGATCCTGCCCTTCATAAATTCCTGATGCATATTGGCATAGGCGTAGGCGGTACAGTCTGCAGCAATAAGAAGCTTGGCTCCATCGAAAATGGGGGCGGCAATAGGGGAAAGCTTGATCTGTACCGGCCATTGACGCAGCTCAGAGGATCTGGGTGCTGCAGGGACAGCCTCCTCCCGCAGGATTTGTTGGGGTTTACTGCCGGCACAGCCACAGGGCTGTGCTTCTTTTTTTGCTTTGTTTGCCAGAACAGCGGCCTCATCATAGGCAAGGGCTTCTCTTTCTACAAAGGTGATGGCTCCAGTGGGACAGGTGGGCAGACAGTCGCCCAGACCGTCACAGTAATCATCCCGCAGCAGTTTTGCTTTTCCGTCTACCATGCCAATGGCGCCTTCATGACAGGCCTCGGCACAAAGACCGCAGCCAATACATTTGCTTTCATCGATTTCAATAATTCTTCTTACCATAGGGGGAATCCTCCTTTAAGATACTCTCTTTTCTCTTTTGCCGTAAAATCAGCTTTGATGATAGTATAACAGAATAAGAGAATGCAAGAGTGTTGCAGATGCAACATAGATTGCATTGGTGGGTTTTACAGATGTATATACAAGTGTTTGACAAACCGTCGGCTTCTCATATAGAATAAAACAAGGATAAGAAAAAAAGAGGTGAAGCGTGATGACGGGAGCAGAGCGTCGTAAGAAAATATTATCTATGATTCAGAATGCAGAGTATCCGATTTCCGGCGGCGTGTTGGGAGCAGAAGTGGGTGTCAGCCGTCAGATTGTTGTGCAGGATATTGCACTGCTGCGTACAGAAGGCTATCATATCCTTGCAACGGCAAGGGGGTATCTGCTGGAGCAGTCGAAGGAAAAAGGATATATGCGGCTGTTTAAGGTTTATCACGATGAAAAAAGAACGGAAGAGGAACTGAATGCCATTGTGGATCTGGGCGGCTGTGTGGAAAATGTGATGGTGAATCATCGGATTTATGGAAAAGTAAGCGCACCGCTGCAGCTCAAAAACAGACGGGATGTGCAGCGATTTCTGAAGGATCTGCAGACGGGAAAGTCTTCTCCGCTGCTTCGGATCACTTCAGGGTATCATTTTCATCAGATTTCCGCAGAGGATCCGGAGATTCTGGATGAAATAGAAGGGATGCTTCGGCAGAAGGAATTTCTGACAGAGGTATTTCCTTATGAGATAGAAGAATAGAACAGAAGCAAAAGAAAACGGAAGAAATCCTTTTGAAGGATCTCTTCCGTTTGTTTTTTTATCAGTCGTTCCAGTAATCTGTGCCTGTAATACCAATGCTTGCAGCATGGAAGGAGGGGTTTTTCCCTTCTTTTTTCTGTTTCATATAGTCGGCCAGTGCTTTATACGCTGTGCTGCCAAGGATCAGGCAGACAGGAACATTGATCAGAGCCATAAAGCCCATCAGAACGTCAGCCAGATCCCACGCAAGACCTGCGGAGAACTGTGCGCCAAGGAAAATGATGAAGGCTGCCAGAAGGCGATAGAACAGCATGAATGCTTTGTTCTTTGTAGCGTCCTTATAAAGGTAGCTGATGTTCATTTCTGCGTAGAAATAATTGCCTACCAGTGTGGTAAAAGCAAACAGAACCAGTGCCACAGTGATGAAGATGCTGCCGGCAGGGCCGAAGTTTGCAATCAGAGAGTCCTGAATATAAGCGGCGTTCATTGTATTGCCTGCAGCGTCCACATAGTTTGCTGCATCCAGATTGGTGCAAAGGATCATGAAGGCTGTTGCGGAACAGATGATGATCGTATCAATGAATACGGAAAGCATCTGAACCAGACCCTGTTTTACGGGGTGGGAAACATTAGCGGATGCTGCCGCGTTGGGCGCGGAACCGATACCCGCTTCGTTGGAATACAGACCGCGTTTGATCCCGTTCATCATTGCTGCACCCAGAAGGCCGCCAAAGACAGATTTGGTGCTGAAAGCTTCGCTGAAGATGCTGCCAAATACTGCGGGCAGTGTGCCGATATTTTTTACAACAATGATCAGAGCAGCCAGAATATAGATCCCTGCCATAATGGGAACCATAACCTCTGTTACCTTGGAGATACGCTTACCGCCGCCCAGAATAACGATGCCTGCCAGCACAGCGATCACCGCACCGATTACGATAGAAGCGTTTTCGCCGGGAACATATACCCTTACGAAATCAGTCATGTTGAAGGATGCCAGTGCGTTAAAGCCGCCCATGTAAGTCAGGATCAGTGCAATGGCGAAAGCGCCGCCCAGTGCAGGAGAACCAAGGGCCTGCTTGATGTAATAAGCGGGACCGCCGTAAGAGCCGTGGTCGCCTTTTTTCTTGTAGATCTGTGCCAGTGTGGATTCCACAAAGGCGGAAGCACTGCCGATGATGGCGATGAGCCACATCCAGAATACGGCACCGGGGCCGCCTGCGATGATAGCACCTGTAACACCAACGACGTTACCGGTACCAACTCGGGATGCTGTGGATACCATCAGTGCCTGGAAGGAGGAAATGGATTCCTTATCCGAGCGTTTTTCTGTAATGACGCGGATGGATTCCCCCAGCAATCGGAACTGGACGAAGCCGGTTCTGATTGTAAAATATAAGCCTGCTGCAATCAGCAGGGCGATCAGGATATAGCCATATAAAAAGCCGCTGATCGAGCTAACAATGCCTGCAAATGTTTCCATTTAGAAAACTCCTTTCTGTTTTTTATCTTCGGGTGACTGAAAAATCACATACATTCAATATATTAAAGGAAAGAATTGGTTTCGTCAAATGTTTTCCGCAGAAAAAGGGATATTTCCCATAGAACAGTAAAATACTGGAAAATTAAGGATTTCTTTTTATAAGATAGCAGAGGAACACACCTGCGATGTATTTCTGTGGCGGAAAAGTGTTTCTGAAAAAAAGACAAAAACTATTGACAATTATCTGATTTTTGCTAAAATCTATATATCGTGTGGAAATACATTTGTTTATGACAGAAAAACGGAGGAAGAAATCATGGCGGAAACAGTTAGAAAAATCGCCCTGCTTGGTATGGGTACTGTTGGCAGCGGTGTTTATCAGATTATTGAAAATCAGAAAGAAGAAATGCCCTTTAAGGTAGGCGCAGAGCTGGAGATCGCGAAGGTTCTGGTGCGGAATAAAGCAAAATATGCAGAGGTGGTTCCTGCGGAAAAGCTGACGGATCGCTTTGAGGATATTATCGCAGATGAGAGCATTGATATGGTGGTTGAAGTGATGGGCGGCATTGAGCCTGCCCGCAGCTATATCAGAGAAGCACTGCAGAAGGGGAAGCATGTGGTTACTGCCAATAAGGATCTGATGGCCATGCATGGGCATGAGCTTCTGGAAATCGCAGGACAGAATCACTGTGATCTTCTTTTTGAAGCTGCTGTTGCAGGGGGGATACCCATTATCCGTCCCTTGAAGCAGTGTCTGGCAGGGAACCAGATTACAGAGGTAATGGGTATCATCAATGGTACGACAAATTTTATTCTGACAAAGATGAAGGAAGAGGGCATGGATTTTGCGGAAGCGCTGCAGCTGGCAACCGATCTGGGTTATGCAGAGGCAGATCCCACAGCCGATGTGGAAGGGCATGATGCAGGCAGAAAGCTGGCAATCATGGCTTCTATTGCATTCCATACACCTGTTACCTTTGCAGATGTTTATACAGAAGGGATCACAAAAATCACAGCAAAGGATATGCGTTATGCGAAAGAGCTTGGCTGTACCATCAAGCTTTTGGGCATTGCAAAAAATACAGACACCGGTATTGAAGTAAAGGTACATCCTACACTGATTCCGGAAAGTCACCCTCTGGCAACGGTAAATGATGCTTTTAATGCGGTATTTGTTCATGGGGATGCGGTGGATGATGCCATGTTTTATGGCAGAGGCGCAGGCAGCCTGCCTACAGGCAGTGCTGTTGTAGGCGATATTATGGATGTGGCAAGAAATATGCTTTTCGGCTGCAACGGACGCATTGGCTGCAGCTGCTATAAGGATACACCGATCAAGGGGATCGGTGATACCACAAGCAGCTATTATATCCGCATGAAGCTGGAGGACAGAGCAGGTACCCTGGCGGCACTGGCAGGCGTATTCGGCAGCAGCAATGTAAGTATTTCCATTTTGCTGCAGAAGGCGAAGGTGGATGATACTGCGGAGATCGTTATTGTTACATACGATGTGGAGGAAAAGAAATTCAGAGATGCCATCACAGTTCTTTCCGGCATGTCTATGGTGAAGGAGATTTCTTCCATTATTCGGGTATATCAGCTGGGTAATGCATAAAATTTAGAAAAGGCGAATAATTATTTCGCCTTTTTTTGTTGGAATTTGTTCAGAATGCGGAATGGTTTTTCTTTTGCAGGAATGATATGATAAGGAAGGAAAATGAAGGGGGAGAAGGAATCATGAAATACTTTACAAAAGAATGGTATGAAACATGTCAGAATTCTGGCTGGCATTTGAATATGGCTGTATCGAAAAATGCGGAAGAATTTAATGAAGAATATTACAGAGATCTGTATATTCGCCGCCGCCGTGCCTTTGTGAAGGAGCAGAAGGAAGTGGCTGAGGTGCTGGGCGAAGCATTCAACAAAGCACAGGCAGAGGTTGCTTTTATGAAGCGCCATGAAGAAACGGTGAAGCGGATGGAGGAAAGCATCCCTCAGACGATTCTGGCTGAGGTGGCAGATACCCGTGTGCTGGCACTGGACATTGCAACAAAGGAAGTCAGACAGAAGCTGAAAGCATGGTGCGAAGGCAATATGCAGGAAATGCATCGTGTGCAGAAGGAATACTGGGAGGAAGTATGCCCTGCTCAGAAGGATGCGGTTGGAGAAGAGATCCAGAAAAATTTCCGCTTCCATGATGCTGTGATCCGTTCCATGGAAATGAAGGGCGAAGAGTTAAGCTTCCGTCTGGATGCATCCGATGTGAAAAAGGTTATTTTTAAAAATTATAAAATACTGGAACAGGAAGGCTACCTTTTGGGGGCAACATGGCTCTATGAAGAGGTATACGCTGTGGAAGGCGGCAATGAATATCATGTGCTGCTCTGGAAAGCGGGCGGAAAAACCGCTGTGCTGACTGTTTTTGCGGAAGATATTGTATTTGTGAAATAAAAAAGGAAGGATACTTGCAAAGTATCCTTCCTTTTTTATATTACTTCAGATTTTCATTCAGTACGATAGCCATTACTTCCAGATCTTCGTCTGTATTGTT
>JAUNCB010000091.1 GCA_030526765.1 Bacillota bacterium | reverse complement strand
CTGAAAAAGCCTGCCGCATTCATCGGCTCCTTCTGTGTACGCCACCACAATTTCCGTGTTCGTATTGATGATATCGAACATTTCATGGGCGGCTATTATCATATGCTGAAGCATTTTGATGCTCTGGAGGAAGCAAGAAAACGCTGCGGCATTGAAGCAGAGGATTACATGACATTACAGGGTTGATCTCTGATCCATAAAAAAGAAAGAAGCCTGCCCTGTTCTTTTTATACAGGCAGGCTTCCTTTTTCTTTTCCGTTCTTCTCTTTCTCAGCTTCTTTCTTTCCCCCAGAAGCAGACCACCACCGTACCGGGTCCTGTGTGGCTGCCGATCACCGTGCCGATGTCTCCCAAAAGGATCTTCCCCTTCAGACGGGGAAATTTTTCCTCGATATGGTGTATCAGCACCGCTGCATCCTCCGCACAGGCAGAGTGTCCCACAAAGCATTTGCCTGCGTAGTCTGCACCGTTTTCCACATTTTCCAGCATCCTGTTCCCCAGTGCTTCCAACACCTTCTTCTTTGTCCGCACCTTCTGCACCGCCTTCAGTGTACCATCGGGTGCCACTGTCATCACAGGACAGATATTCAGCATGGTGCCCACAAGCCCCGATGCCTTGGATACTCTGCCGCCGCGGATCAGATATTTCAGATCTGTAGCCGTAAACCAGTGCTGGAGGCGGTTTTTATTCTCCTCTGCCCACTGATACACCTCCTCAACGGACTTTCCTGCATCTCTGAGATCCGCCAGCGTATCCATCAGAAGTCCATAGCCGCAGGCTGCACAGAGAGAGTCCACCACATAAAGCTTTCTTTCGGGATATTTCTCCTCCAATAGCTGCTTTGCGATCATAGCCGAATTATAGGAACCGGAAATGCCCGAGGAAAGGGTCAGATGCAGCACATCCCTGCCTTCCTGCAAAAAGCGTTCAAAATATGCCTCATATTCCGCCACATTCACCTGAGAGGTTTTTGTAACCGCTCCCGCCTCCATGGCCTGATAAAATGACCCAAAGGACATGGATTCCCCCAGATCATCGGGATACTGCACCTCATCCAGAAAATAATGAAAGCAGATATAGTCTATTTCCCTTTCTGCAAAATGCTCCTTTTTCAGATCTGCTGTTGAACAGCAGCTCAGCACAAAATTCTTCATTCTCCTGCCTCCCAAACGCATATATTTCACATGACGAAACAAAAATAACCCAAGATGTAGTTTTGATTACTACATTATAGAGCAACATACTTATTTTGTAAAGCATCTCTTCCTTGATTTTTTTCATGGATCCTGCGTTATCCTCAGTATAGACAAAAGAACAGAGGGCTAAACCGCTCCTTTTCGCCCAAAAGAAAAAGCCCGCAGGAATTTTCCTGCGAGCCGCATTTTATTCTTCTGATTTATAATCTCTGGTCATCAGCTCGACCACAGCCTTATGCACATCCTCACCCTCAAAAAGCACACGATAGATGGTCTGTGTAATGGGCATGGAAACATGATATTTTTCCGCCAGCGCACAGGCAGCCTGTACGGTATTCACACCTTCCACTACCATTTTTACTTCATCCAGTGTTTCCTGCAGGCTTTTGCCCTGTCCCAGCAGGATACCGGCTCTGCGGTTTCTGGAGTGCATACTGGTGCAGGTCACGATCAGATCCCCAATGCCGGAAAGCCCCGCAAAGGTTTCGGGTCTGCCGCCCATGGCGATCCCCAGACGCTTCATTTCTGCGATCCCTCTTGTCATCAGTGCCGCCTTGGTGTTATCCCCAAAGCCAAGCCCGTCAGACATACCTGCTGCCAGTGCCATAACATTTTTCAGTGCCGCACCGATTTCCGCACCCACCATATCCGTATTGGTATACAGGCGGAAGCGGGCATTGGCAAATTCCTCCTGCACCAGCTTTGCCGCCGCCTCATTTTCACAGGCGATCAGGCAGGTGGTGGGGATCCCCCTTGCCACTTCCTCCGCATGGCTGGGACCGGAAAGCACGCATACCTCACACTGGGGTGCCTCTCTGCGTATCACCTCGGAAAGACAAAGCAGAGTGCCGGGCTCCAGACCCTTTGCCACATTCACAAGGATCTGCCATGTTTTCAGATAAGGGGAGAATGCCCTTACTGTTTCCGCAACGGCACGGGAAGGCACTGCCAGAATGATGATATCCGCATCCTTCACTGCCTCTGCATAGTCTGTCGTTGCATGTATTGCTTCCGGTATTTCAATACCAGGCAGATATTTTTCGTTGGTTCTCTGCTGCAGCAGCTCATCCACTGCATCCTGTCTTCTGGACCAGATCAAGACTTCATGCCCATTCTGCGCCAGCATCACCGCAAGGGCAGTACCCCAGCTGCCGGAGCCAATGACTGTAACCTTTTTCATAATCTATGACCTCCAGTCTTATTTTTTCTTGGAGCCGAAGCGATTTTCCGTACCGTTCAGCAGATTTCTGATATTTTTTCTGTGTCTCCAGAATGCCAGCAGTCCGGCACAGACTGTAACCAGCACGACCTCCTGCTCAAAGCCCAGCAGATAGGCACTGACAGGCAGTGTCACCGCAAAGGCAAGGGAGCCAACAGAAACATATCTGGTTGCAAAGGCAAGACCGAAGCCGATGATGGCTGTAGGCAATGCCAGACGGATGTCTGTGGAAAATGCCATTGCCGCCGTCATACCGATCATAACAGCGATCCCTTTGCCACCCTTGAAATTCAGATAAAAAGGATAATTATGTCCTAAAATAGCACCTGCACTGCCATACACACCGGCGATCAGCCAGTTCTCCTGAAATACGGCACGACAGATCAGAAAGGCGATCACGGATTTCAGAATATCTCCGATAAAAACCATCGCCCCCGCTTTTTTGCCCAGCACCCGCAGGGCATTGGTGGTGCCCAGATTGCCGCTGCCATGCTTGCGCAGATCGACCTTCCAGAGCTTGCCTACCACATAAGCCGTTTCGATACAGCCGACACAGTAGCCTATGATCATACAAATCAATCGAAACATATCAATCTTTTTCCCCTTTTTCTCTCACTATGAAATGGATCGGTGTCCCCACGAAGCCAAAGGCATCCCGCAGCTGATTTTCGATATATCTGCGGTAGGAGAAATGGAACAGTTCTCTTTCGTTTACAAAAATAACAAAGGTAGGCGGCTTTACAGATACCTGTGTCATGTAATACAGGCGCAGCTGACGCCCCTTATCGGAAGGAGGCTGCTGCATAGCCGTTGCCTCGATCAGAACCTCATTCAGTACACCTGTGCTGATGCGCAGGGCATGGTTATGATGCACCGTATCGATCATTTCCAGCATACGGGTGATACGCTGTCCTGTCAGAGCGGAAATGAATACGCAGGGTGCATAATCCATATATTTCAACTCCATGCCGATATCCTTCAGATATTTATTCATGGTTTTTTCGTCTTTCTCAATGGAATCCCATTTATTGACCGCAATGATGGCAGCCTTGCCCCTTTCATGGGCAATACCGGCGATCTTGGTATCCTGATCGGTGATGCCTTCGTTGGCATCGATCACCAGAATGGCAACATCACAGCGTTCCACCGCTGCAACGGCACGGATGATGGAAAAGCGTTCGATCTCTTCCTTGATCTTGCTCTTGCGGCGCATCCCTGCAGTATCGATGAAGATATATTTCTGTCCGTTGATCTCAATGGGTGTATCAACGGCATCTCGTGTCGTGCCTGCAATGTCGGATACGATCAGTCGATCCTCGCCCAGGATTTTATTGATCAGAGAGGATTTGCCTACATTGGGCTTGCCGATGATGGCAACACGGATGGCATCATCCTCTTCCTCCGCTGCATCCTTATCGGGGAAATATGCAATGACCTGATCCAGCATATCGCCCAGCCCCAGTGCCTGCCCTGCAGAAACAGGGATGGGATCGCCGATACCCAGCTCATAAAATTCATAGATCGCCATGGTGTCACGCTTTACGCTGTCCACCTTATTTACCGCCAGAACCACAGGCTTTTTGGTGCGGCGCAGCATATTGGCTACCTTCTGGTCATCCTCCGTTACACCTGTTTTTACATCTGTTACAAACAGGATCACATCTGCCGTTTCAATGGCGATCTGCGCCTGCTGGATGATCTGTCTCTGGATGACCTCCTCGGAGCCGATCTCCATACCGCCGGTATCGATCAGTGTAAATTTACGGTCCAGCCATTCACAATCGGCATAGATACGGTCACGGGTTACACCGGGTGTATCCTGCACGATGGAGATGCGCTCTCCCGCAAGTCTGTTAAACAGCGTGGATTTGCCTACATTGGGGCGCCCCACCACTGCTACGATAGGTTTGCTCATAGTAATTTTTCCTCCAAAATAAAATACCTTTTACGGTTTACATGCTTTTTTGCCAATGGGCATATTCGCCCACTTTTCCATTCTAAGTAGTATACCACAAATAAAAGGAAGTGCAAAGTTTTTTTGCACCTCCTTCCCGATTTTAAAGCATTTCCATATATTTTTTCTTCTTTTCCTCAAATTCCTCTTCCGTAAGGATCCCCAGATCCCGCAGCTCTTTCAGCCGCTTCAGATCCTCCGTCACCTCCGCAAGGCTTCTTTTTCTGTCCGGCACGATCAGCTCACTCACTGCCTTCACACCATCGGCTACCTTCGCCACCTCCGTAATGCTGATCTTCGCCACTGCACCCACCGTCTTTTTCACTATACCTACCGCTGTTCCAAGCATATCGACACCACCTTACTTCAGTTCCATGATCCCCGCCATTACACCACGGTTTTCTCCCATCCCTCTGTGAGAATAGAAGCGTTCCTGATCGCATTTGGTGCAAAGATGGGATATCTCAATCTCCTTCACGCCCATTTCCGCCAGCAGTCTGCGGTTGCATTCCCACAGATCCATTTTATATTTTCCCTCAGCCGAAGGATCTCTCTCCACAACATCCTCCGTCCAGGGGATATTCTCCTGAAATAAACGGAGCACAGGTTCATCCATCTGGAAGCAGCATTTCCCAATGGAGGGGCCAATGGCAGCCGTCACATCGGCAGGGTCTGTACCAAATTCCCGCATCATCTCCTGCAGGAGCTTTTCCGCCATCCGTTTTCCTGTCCCCATCCAGCCGCAGTGGGCAACACCGATGGCTTTATTCCTTCTGTCCAGCAGAAACACAGGCACACAGTCCGCCCCAAAGATCACCAGCGGGATATGCTTTTCATTGGTAATGAGCCCGTCCACATCGGTATAGCCTCTGTCGATCCAGACACCCTTGCCCTTATCCGCCGCTGTGACCCGTCTTACATTGGTGGTATGGGTCTGCTGGCTGGTTACATAATTCTTCGCCGTAAAGCCCACCGCTTCTGCAAGGATGCGGTAGTTTTCCCACACCGCTTCTTTTTCCTCGCCTCTGGAAAGCCCCATATTCATGGAAGCCCAGTGCGCTGTGCTGACACCGCCGCGGCGGGTGGTGAAGCAATGCTTTACCATCCCTGTCTCTTCCAGATTATCAAATGTAATGTATTCCAATTTGTCCTTTTTTACGATCTTCATCTCTTTCTCCTTTTTACATCCGCAGAAATCTGCGAGTGTAATGTTCAAACGGTATTAAAGCCGAAAGGCATCCTCTGTATAGCGGAAATAGGGTTTCCCTTCGCTGTTCAGCACCTCTGCCACATCAAAGCGGAAATCATATTCCTGCTCCATCAGACAGTTCTGAGCAATATATACCTTCGCCGCCCGAATGATATTCTGCTGCTTGCGATGGTCTACCGCCTCTGCAGGCGTT
>JAUNCB010000355.1 GCA_030526765.1 Bacillota bacterium | reverse complement strand
CCATCTTCGGTAATATGCTGGAATACCTGACAGACAGACTGCTGCTGCCTCTGGGCGCATTCCTGACAACATTCTTCGTAGGCTGGATCTGGGGTACAGATAAGTCCATTGAAGAAGCTACAGGTTACGGCAGAAACAAATTTGCTCTGGCAAAACCTTATGCATTTATCGTAAAATACATCGACCCTATCGCAATCGGTGCAATCATCATTGCAGGTATGGTATTTGGTATGTCCATTTCCTAATCGGAAAACGGAATTATCCGCAAGAATATTCCGTATAAAGGGAAACGGAATGACCCTCCCGATCTCCCGTTTCCGGCGTGATTTACGGTAAACCCAGAAAAGAGGTAAAATCCTAATGGATTTTACCTCTTTTTTATTTTTGCACCAACCTCTGCTTTTTTCATATCATGATATTGTAAATGCAAAAGGAGGAGGACACTTCATGAAAGAAATGTGCAGAAATTTCATCTGCGGAAAGAACCAGAATACCCAGCCTGCAGACATTCTGCCCGATACGGATATGGGTGACTGCACCAGCTGCGTTAAAAACCGTATTGGTCTGGCACAGGCATATATCCCTTCCCAGCCCTACACATCACCTATGGCTGAAGAACAAAGTCTGGTATGCGGCACCGTTTTTTCCGAACTGGTGATGCCTTATTGCTCCGGCTGGAACATCCATCGCTTTTCAAAGGAGGTGTAAGTATGGATCGAGAGGAACTGTTGAAAAAACTATCTGAACTGGATTTCATTGCTGTCGATCTGGGACTGTATCTGAACACCCATCCGAATCATACCGAAGCCATTCAGGCGTATAATCAGGTAATTACCGCTGCCGATGCTGTCCGTATGAAATACGAAGCGGCCTATGGACCCCTCTGTTCCTTCCGCAGCTATGCAGAGAACACACAAAACTGGCAGTGGCAGGAAGACCCCTGGCCCTGGCAAAAAGCCGCCAATTTCACATTAGCCGGAAAGGAGTGCAAATAAATGTGGATTTATGAAAAGAAACTCCAGTTTCCTGTAAAAATCACGCAGCCCGACGGGCGCATGGCGAAGGTGATCATCAGCCAGTTCGGCGGTCCAGATGGAGAATTGGCAGCCTCCCTGCGGTATCTGAGCCAGAAATTTTCTATGGTAACTCCGGAAGCCAGAGCAACGCTGAATGATATCGCCACCGAGGAACTGGCGCATCTGGAAATGGTCGGTACCATGGTGCATCAACTGACACAGGGGCTTTCCAAGGATGATCTGATTGCCGCAGGATTGGATCCCTATTATGTGGATCATGGTCTGGGTGTGTATCCCGCTTCTGCTTCCGGTGTCCCCTTTACTGCAGCCTATATGCAGTCTAAGGGCGACCCCATCACAGATTTGTATGAGGATATGGCAGCAGAACAAAAAGCACGGTCGACTTATGAATATCTCATTGATCTGGCGGAAGACCCTGCTGTACTGGCTCCTCTTCGCTTCCTGCGAGAGCGGGAGATCGTTCATTTCCAGCGGTTTGGTG
>JAUNCB010000090.1 GCA_030526765.1 Bacillota bacterium | reverse complement strand
CAACGGGGGATAATTTTATCAAGCATCATGTGATAAAGATGGACGGCGTGCCGTCGGAAGAGAAGATATTTTATATGGGGATTTGCCTGAACAGAGTGCTGCAGGGTTGTGCATTGAATGAAATTGATGGCGTAGTGATCAGCAAAATGCAGGCGGAACTGCAGGAACACCAAGAACTGTTACAGCCGATTTTGAAAGCGATTGAAATTACTATGCGGGCGGCAGAAAAGGTACAGGTACACATGAGCGGTGCAAGAAATATGCTGGCATTACCGGAATTTTCTGATATTCAGAAGGCAAAATCTCTCTTCCAGACATTGGAGGAAAAAGATGTGCTGGTGACGATGCTGGAAGAAAGCAAGGGAAATGATATTCAGATCCTGATCGGCAGTGAAAATACGGTGCAGGGCATGAAGGATTGCAGTGTGATTACGGCAACCTACAAAATGGGGGATAATACCCGCGGTACCATTGGGATCGTTGGCCCCACCAGAATGGATTATTCGCAGGTTATTTCCGTACTGAACGGTATGGTGCAGAATATAGAAAATGTATTACGGAATCTTTCCGATGGAAATAATAAAAACACATAGAAATGAGGGAATCATGTGGAAGAAATGAAAAAGGACGAAAATCTGGAAGCACAGGAATCCACTGTGGAAGAAGCCGCAGAGGCAGAAGTGGTGGAGGAAGTGATCATAGAGGAAGCGGCGGAAGCGGAAGAAGCAGAAGCGGCAGAGGAGGAAGTGGAGCTTCCCAATGAAAAGGTCAAGGCAGTGATGAAAAAAGCTGCAGACCGGATCAAGGAGCTGGAGCAGCAGTCTCAGGATAATCTGGATAAATACCAGAGATGTCTGGCAGAGTTTGATAACTTCCGTAAGCGTACCGTAAAGGAAAAGGCCGGAATGTATGATGATGGTGTAAGAAGCACAGTGGAAAAGCTTCTGATGGTCATTGACAATCTGGAAAGAGCCGTTGCGGTGCAGGAAGGGAAGGCGGATGAAAACGATGCCTTCTTTAAAGGTGTAAAAATGACTCTGACACAGTTTCAGGATGTGCTGAAGAGCATCGGTGTAGAAGAGATCAAGGCGGTGGGCGAAAAATTCGACCCTAATCTGCATGCGGCAGTTGCCCATGAGGATGATGAAAACTACGGCGAAAACGAAGTGGTTCTGGAAATGCTGAAGGGTTATATGTATAAAGACAAAGTGATCCGTCACAGTATGGTAAAAGTAGCAAACTAAGAGAGAAACAAAAATCAATTTGTATATTTTTAGGAGGAAAAAATCATGGGT
This sequence comes from Bacillota bacterium, assembly GCA_030526765.1. Taxonomy (GTDB): domain Bacteria; phylum Bacillota; class Clostridia; order Lachnospirales; family Anaerotignaceae; genus Anaerotignum_A. The sequence continues at coordinate 4,494 of JAUNCB010000090.1, read as the reverse complement.
AAAATTATCGGTATTGACTTGGGTACAACCAACTCTTGTGTAGCAGTAATGGAAGGCGGCCAGCCTGTTGTTATCGTAAACAGCGACGGTGCAAGAACCACTCCTTCCGTAGTAGGTTTTGCAAAAAACGGCGAAAGACTGATCGGTGAAACAGCGAAACGTCAGGCAATCACAAACCCCGACAACACAATCGCTTCCATCAAGAGCCACATGGGTGAAAACTATAAGGTAGACATCGAAGGCAAAGGCTATTCCCCTCAGGAAATCTCTGCTATGATCCTGCAGAAACTGAAAGCAGATGCTGATAGCTATCTGGGCGAAACAGTAACAGAAGCGGTTATCACAGTACCTGCTTACTTCAATGACTCTCAGAGACAGGCAACAAAAGACGCAGGCAGAATCGCCGGTCTGGATGTAAAACGTATCATCAACGAACCCACATCTGCAGCGCTGGCTTACGGTCTGGATAACGAAAACGAACAGAAAATCATGGTATACGACCTGGGCGGCGGTACCTTCGACGTTTCCATCATCGAAATCGGTGACGGCGTTATCGAAGTACTGGCAACAAACGGTAATACACACCTGGGCGGTGATGACTTCGACCAGAGAGTGATCGATTTCCTGGTAGCAGAATTCAAAAAAGCAGAAGGCATGGATCTGTCTAAGGATAAAATGGCAATGCAGAGACTGAAAGAAGCTGCGGAAAAAGCGAAAAAGGAACTGTCCACAGTAGCTTCCACAAATATCAACCTGCCCTTCATCACAATGAACCAGGATGGTCCCAAACATCTGGATGTAACACTGACAAGAGCAAAATTTGACGAACTGACACACGATCTGGTAGATGCAACAATGGGTCCCGTAAAACAGGCTCTGGCTGACGCAGGTCTGTCCACAGGCGAAATCGACAAAGTTCTGCTGGTAGGCGGTTCCACAAGAATCCCTGCTGTACAGGATGCTGTTAAGAAATATACAGGCAAAGATCCCTTCAAAGGCATCAACCCCGATGAATGTGTAGCTGTAGGTGCTGCAATTCAGGGCGGCAAAATGGCAGGCGACGAAGGTGCAGGCTCCATCCTGCTGCTGGACGTAACACCTCTGTCTCTGGGTATTGAAACTCTGGGCGGTGTTGCAACAAAGCTGATCGACAGAAACACAACAATCCCTACAAACAAAAAACAGATCTTCTCCACAGCAGAAGATAACCAGACAGCAGTAGACATCCATGTTGTACAGGGTGAAAGACCTCTGGCAAGAGATAACAAAACACTGGGTCAGTTCAAGCTGGACGGTATCGCACCTGCAAGAAGAGGCGTTCCTCAGATCGAAGTAGCATTCGACATCGATGCCAACGGTATCGTACACGTTTCCGCGAAGGATCTGGGCACAGGCAAGGAACAGAAGATCACAATCACAGCAGGTTCCAATCTGAGCGATGAAGAAATCGACAGAGCAGTAAAAGAAGCAGAACAGTTCGCAGAGGCTGACAGAAAGAGAAAAGAAGCGATCGATGCGAAAAATGAAGCAGATTCCCTGATCTTCCAGACAGAAAAATCCATGGAAGAAATGGGCGATAAGCTGGACAGCATGGATAAATCTACAGTGGAAGCAGAACTGAACAATCTGAAAGAAGCTGTAAAGGATAAAACACCCGATACAATGACAGAAGCAGATACAGAAAGCGTAAAAGCTGCAACAGAAGCACTGAAACAGGAATTCTACAAGCTTTCCGAAAAACTGTATCAGCAGGCACAGGCTGCACAGGGCGGCAACCCTAACGAAGGCCCTGATGTAGTTGATGTAGACGGGAAAGAAATCTAATTTAAAAATTTCAAGCAAGGGTGCCCCTCCGGAGGAGTCCTGATTTCAGGTCATCCTCGCAGTACGGCTTAAGAAATAATTGAAAAACAGGTTTTCTTAAGCTGTACTACATAGGGCATCCTGCTTTTCATGTTAAAAGGTGGGTGAGGCAGTTGGCTGATAAAAGAGATTATTATGAAATTCTGGGCGTAAATAAGAATGCAACAGAGGCGGAGCTGAAAAAGGCATACCGCAAAATGGCGATGAAATATCATCCCGACCAGAATCAGGGAAATAAAGAAGCGGAAGAAAAATTCAAAGAAGTCAATGAAGCGTATGAGGTGCTGAGCGATAGCCAGAAGCGTGCCCAGTACGATCAGTTTGGTCATGCAGCCTTTGAACAGGGCGGCATGGGCGGCGGCGGTTTCTACGGTCAGGGCTTTGATATGGGCGATCTGGGAGATATCTTCGGCAGTATGTTCGGCTTTGGCGGCTTCGGTGGCGGCGGAGCAAGAAGAAACGGCCCCAGAAAGGGCAGAGATATCAATGTAAATATCCAGCTAACCTTTGAAGAAGCTGTTTTTGGCTGCAAAAAGGAAATTTCCGTTGCCATCAATGATGAATGTGATACCTGTCACGGCACAGGCGCCAAGGAAGGCACCCATGCGGAAAGCTGTCCGAACTGTAACGGCACAGGGCAGGAAAGAGTGGTGCAGCAGTCTATGTTTGGTGCTGTTACCAGTGTAAGAACCTGTTCTAAGTGCGGCGGTACAGGTAAGGTTGTGAAGGATCCCTGTACAACCTGCCGCGGCACAGGGAAGGTACGTAAAACGAAGAAATATGAGGTCAATGTACCCAAGGGTATCGATAACGGTCAGACCATCCGTTTGTCCGGTAAAGGCGAGATCGGGGAAAATGGCGGCGGCTACGGCGATCTGCTGGTAACGGTATATGTTCAGCCGAACCGTGTATTTGTCCGCAAGGGATATGATATTTACTGTGATGTTCCCATCACCTTTGTTCAGGCGGCACTGGGCGGTGAGATCATCATCAAAACCATTGACGGGGAACAGAAATATACCATTAAACCCGGTACACAGCCGGATACGGTTGTAACGCTGAAGGGGGTAGGTGTGCCCAATCTGAGAAATCCCAAGGTAAGAGGGAACCAGATCGTAACGCTGAAGGTAAAGATCCCTACAGATATGACAGAAAGACAGAAGGATCTGCTGCGTCAGTTCTATGGTGATGCGCCTTCCAACGGCCCTGTAGAGCCGGAAGCGGCGAAGGAAGAAAAGAAATCCTTTACAGAAAAAATGAAAGATTTCTTCAAGGAAGATTAATCTCAAACTCCTGTTTCATTGATGAGACAGGAGTTTTTTCCATGGAAAGAAGGCGTTTTATTGAGAAAAAATGGCAGGAAAGAATCTTGACAAGGTGACTGGGAATAGTATAATGAAAAGAATTACTTTTATGCAGAAAGTGGGAGGGTGTCTATGACGAAGCTGCTGCTGCGTTTATTTGTGAAAAATTATGAAAACAGAGAGGATACTGCGGTGCGGGCGGCAGTAGGCAGGCTGGCAGGCGGAGCAGGGATCGTATGCAATCTTCTGTTATTTATCGGCAAGCTTGCGGTGGGGATTCTTTCCGGTTCTGTGGCGATCATTGCGGATGCGGTAAATAATCTTTCCGATGCCTCGTCCTCCGTGGTGACACTGGCAGGCTTTCGTCTGTCCCAGAAACCGGCGGATAAGGATCATCCCTTTGGGCATGCCAGATATGAATATCTTTCCGGGCTGATCGTAGCAATGCTGATCCTGATCATTGGGATCGAACTGGCAGAATCCTCTGTGGTAAAGATTTTTCGCCCAGAGCCGATTACAATTTCGGCTGTGACCATTGGGATCCTTTCTGCGTCTATTCTTGTGAAACTGTGGATGATGCAGTTTTTCCGCAGTATGGGAAGGCATATACACTCGCTGACACTGGAGGCAACTGCTGTGGACAGCCGAAATGATGTGATTTCTACGGCGGCGGTTCTGCTGGGCTGCATGGTCGGACAGTATTTCCATATAAATGTGGATGGCTATGTGGGGCTGGCAGTAGCATTGTTTATCCTGTATTCCGGTGTCTCTATGGCAAAGGAAACCATTTCTCCCCTGCTGGGGCAGCAGGCGGACGGGGAAATGGTGCGAAAAATCCACGAACTTGTGCTGGCACACGAGGATGTGCTGGGCGTGCATGATCTGCTGGTGCATGATTATGGTCCCGGACGCTGCTTTGCGTCCCTGCATCTGGAGATTGGCGGAGAAAAGAATGCACTGCATATCCATGAAATTGTCGATCATATTGAGAAAGAGATCCGACGGGAGCTGAATGTGGATATGGTTATCCATTATGATCCTGTTGGGATGGGAGATGCAGAGGAAAATGAGGTGCGGCAGCGGATCGAAACATATATTGACAGATTGGACGACAGACTGTCCCTGCATGATTTTTGCCTGTTAAAGGGCGAAGAGAACAGTATTTCCTTCGATCTGGTATTGCCTTATGAGCTGGAACTGGAGCGGGAGGAATTGCAGAGGGAACTGGAAGAAACTATCCTCAGGGATATGGGAAGATATACCGTTGAGATTCATTTTGACAGAAAAACGGAATAAACAGGCGATGGGCATCCATTGCCTGTTTTTT
>JAUNCB010000089.1 GCA_030526765.1 Bacillota bacterium | reverse complement strand
TACCATCTTCAATCTGGCGATCAATGCACTGGGTGCCTTCGTACACTCCTGCAGACTGCAGTATGTAGAATTTTTCGGTAAGTTTTATACAGGCGGCGGCAGAGAATTCCGTCCCTTTGCAAGAAAAACAAAATATGTGAAGATCCTGAGAGATCAGGAAGAAAAGTAAAAGGAGGAGAATGAACATGATGGAAAGTTTATTCAGTGGTGAATTTTTAGCATTATTAGGGGCTGCAACAGCGGCTCTGGCAGGCATTGGCTCTGCGCTGGGCGTTGGCGTTGCCGGTGAAGCGGCTGCGGGCGTTGTTTCCGAAGACCCCAATAAATTCGGTCAGGTTCTGCTGATGCAGGCACTGCCCGGTACACAGGGTATTTACGGCCTTCTGATCGCCTTCATCGTACTGGTTAAGGTTGGTATGCTGGGCGGCGACGGTATGCTGGAGCTGAGTGTGGCACAGGGCGCATCCATTTTTGCGGCTTCCCTGCCCATCGGTATCGTTGGTATTTTCTCCGGCTATGCACAGGGTAAGGCTGCTGCCTCCGGCATTATGCTGATCGGTAAAAAACCCAGTGAAATGGCAAAGGGTATGCTGTTTGCGGCGATGGTAGAAACCTATGCGGTGCTGGCACTGCTGATTTCCTTCCTGATGCTCAATAGCATCCAGCTGTAATCAAAAAAAGAAAAAGGAGGAGAAACTCCTATGAATGACGGCAAGATCATTATTGATAAAATCATTTCCGATGCCCGGAAGGTGGCTGATGTAACCCTTTCTCAGGCACAGAAGGAGGCAGATGCCATCCTGAAGGCGGCAAAGGATAAGGCACTCAGACAGTTGGATCAGATGGACAGAGAAGCCAATTCCGAGGCGGAAAGAGTGAAGTCCAAGGAAATTTCCACAGCGGATATGCAGGCAAGAAAAGCCATCCTTGCCACCAAGCAGGAAATTCTGGCAGAGGTCATCGCAGAGGCGGAGGCACGTCTGATCGGTCTGGAGGACAGTGAATATAAAAGGGTCATCGGCGGTATGCTGGAAAGACTGGATGCGTCTCTGGGTAAGGAGATCATCGTTTCCGCAAAGGACAGAGAAAGACTGGCGGAAACCATTCAGGAAAAGGGCTTTGTCCTTTCTGCCCATACAGCAGACATCAACGGCGGCTTTATCGTGAAAAACGGCGATATCGAATATAATTATTCCTTTGCTTCCATCCTTGCGGTAGAAAAGGAAGCCATCCGTAAAGCAGCCGCAGAGATCTTATTCTAAGGAGGGGGAAGCATGGCGAAACATAAGATTTATCCTTTTGCCGTAGCAAGTATCCGCTCCATGGAAAACAGACTGCTCACCCAGCAGAAGCTGATGCAGATGGCAGAGGCGAAGGATGCAGGGGAGGCGATCCGTATCCTGTGCGAAACAGACTACGGGAAAACAGAGATCGACAATATCTACGACTTTGAAAAGATGATCCGCAACCATCTGGAGGAGGAATATCAGGCAGTCGGTAAGCTGATCCCTTCGGAAACCTTCATGGATATTTTCCGCTTCAAGAACGATTACCATAACGTAAAGGTGCTCATCAAGGAGGAGATCTCCAAGGCGAGCGGCAAAAAATATCTGATGCAGGGGGGCACCATCCCTCTGGACAGCCTCCAGAAGAATTTCAGAGACAGAAACTATATGGAGCTGCCCAATATCAAGGCGGATGCAGTGCAGGAAGCCATTGAAATGTATGCGAAAACAAAAAGCGCAGCCTATATCGACACCATTCTGGACAGAGCCTGCTTCGAGGTAATGAGCGAGGCGGCGGATAAGCTGGGCAATGCCTACGTTTCCCGCTATGTGAAAACACTGGCGGATATGACGAACCTGAAAACCCTGCTGCGTATCTGGAAGCTGAAGCGCTCCGATGAGGAGCTGGAGCAGTGCCTTGTGCCCGGGGGCGACCTGCCTCTGGAGGTGCTGAGAAAGGCATTCAAAAACGACAGCGTCATCCAGACCCTGAAGGACACCGTTTACGGCGAGCTGTGTGAAACCTATATGCCTCAGGGCTTCACGGTCTTTGAAAAGGCCTGTGACGACTATCTGATGGGCTGCATCAAGGATGCAAAATATAAAACGCTGACCCCGGAGCCTGTTGCCGCTTATATTCTGGCAAAGGAAACGGAGGCAAAATGCGTGCGTATCATCCTGACCTGCAAGCTGCAGAAAATGGATGAAGCAACCATTAAGGAAAGGGTGAGAGAAGCGTATGTCTAAGGTTGGTATCATTGGCGATAAGGACACGGTCATGGGCTTTCTTGCTCTGGGACTGGATATCTTCCCCGCCTATGAAGGGGACGAGATCAAAAAAACCATCAACAGACTGGCGGAGCGTGAATATGCCATCATCTATATCACGGAGGAAGCCAGCCTGAAGGCAAAGGAAACCATTGCCAAATACAAAGATATGGAACGTCCCGCCATCATTGTGATCCCCGGTATTTCGGGCAGCATGGGGCTGGGCATGAATGAAGTGCGCGAATCGGCAAAGCGTGCCATCGGCGCAGATATATTGTTTAGTGAATAAAAAATGAATGTAGGTGAATGAAGATATGACAACAGGCACCATTGTAAAAGTATCCGGTCCTCTGGTCATTGCGGAGGGCATGAGAGACGCCAATATGTTTGACGTGGTTCGTGTATCCGATAAGAACCTGATCGGTGAGATTATTGAAATGCACGGTGACAGAGCGTCCATTCAGGTTTACGAGGAAACCGCAGGTCTTGGCCCCGGCGAAGAGGTTGTTTCCATCGGCAGACCCATGAGCGTGGAGCTGGGCCCCGGGCTGATCTCCACCATCTATGACGGGATCCAGCGTCCTCTGGAAAAGATCTATGAGGCCAGCGGCACCAATATCCACAGAGGGATCGAGGTACCCTCTCTGGACAGAGAGAAAAAATGGAAATTTGAGCCCATGATGCAGGTGGGTGCAGCCGTTTCTGCCGGCGATGTGATCGGTATTGTTGAGGAAACCGCTGTTGTAACCTGTAAGATCATGATCCCTTATGGTCTGAAGGGCGTGATCAAGGAAATCTTCATCGGTGAATTCACCGTAGAAGAAACCGTTTGTGTGGTAACAGATGAAAAGGGCAACGATGTGAATGTGACCATGATGCAGAGATGGCCCGTTCGTCAGGAAAGACCCTATCAGGAAAAACAGTCCCCCAATGCGCCTCTGGTCAGCGGACAGCGTGTCATCGACACCTTCTTCCCCATCACCAAGGGCGGTGTTGCTGCCATCCCCGGCCCCTTCGGCTCCGGTAAGACAGTCACCCAGCATCAGCTGGCAAAATGGGCGGATGCAGATATCGTAGTATACATCGGCTGCGGCGAGCGCGGCAACGAAATGACAGACGTACTGAATGAGTTCCCTGAGCTGGTGGACCCCAGAACAGGACAGTCCCTGATGCAGAGAACCATTCTGATCGCCAACACCTCCGATATGCCCGTAGCAGCCCGTGAAGCATCCATTTATACAGGCATCACCATTGCGGAATTCTTCCGTGACATGGGCTACAGCGTAGCCCTGATGGCAGACTCCACCTCCCGCTGGGCAGAAGCCCTTCGTGAAATGAGCGGCCGTCTGGAGGAAATGCCCGGTGAAGAAGGCTACCCCGCCTATCTGGGCTCCCGTCTGGCACAGTTCTATGAACGGGCAGGCAGAGTGGTTTGTCTGGGCAGCGACAAGCGCATCGGTACCCTGACCGCCATCGGTGCGGTATCCCCTCCCGGCGGTGACATTTCCGAGCCTGTATCTCAGGCGACCCTGCGTATCGTTAAGGTATTCTGGGGTCTGGATTCCGCTCTGGCGTATAAGCGTCATTTCCCTGCCATCAACTGGCTGACCAGCTATTCCCTCTATGAGGAAAAGGTGGATAAATGGGCGGACGAAAACGTAGAACCCAATTTCTCTGCCCAGCGGAAAGAGGCAATGCGCCTGCTCCAGACAGAGGCAGAGCTGAATGAGATCGTACAGCTGGTGGGCGTGGACGCACTGAGCCACAGCGACAGACTGATCCTTGAGGTAGCCCGCTCCATCCGTGAGGACTTCCTCCATCAGAACTCCTTCCATGAGGTGGATACCTATACCTCCCTCCATAAGCAGTATCGTATGATGAAGCTTATCATGACACTGTATCAGGAAGCGGGAGAAGCCATCAAGCAGGGCGTGAAGATCCAGAAGATCACAAAGATGGATGTCATCGAGCGTATCGGCCGTGCGAAATATATCGAAGAAATAAACGTAGACAAGAGCTACGATGAAATCGAAGCAGAAATCAAAAAAGAAGTAGCAGAGCTGATCAGAAAGGGGGCTGAAGAAGCATGATAAAGGAATATCGTTCCATTCAGGAAGTAGCCGGCCCTCTGATGGTCGTTTCCGGCGTAGAAGGCGTTACCTATGACGAGCTGGGCGAGATCGAGCTTGCCAATGGTGATGTAAGAAAATGTAAGGTTCTGGAGGTAAACGGTGACACCGTGCTGGTACAGCTCTTTGAATCCGCAACAGGCATCAATCTGGCGGAAAGCAAGGTGCGTTTCCTCGGCAAGAGCCTGGACTTTGGCGTATCCCCCGACATTCTGGGCCGTGTCTTTGACGGCATGGGCAATCCCATGGACGGCGGTCCCGAGATCATCCCCGAAAAAAGACTGGATATCAACGGTGCGCCCATCAACCCCGCAGCCCGCATTTACCCTGCGGAATTCATCCAGACAGGCGTATCTGCCATTGACGGGCTGAATACACTGGTTCGCGGACAGAAGCTGCCCATCTTCTCTGCCTCCGGTCTGCCCCATGCCAATCTGGCAGTTCAGATCGCAAGACAGGCGAAGGTAAGAGGTACCGATTCCAAGTTTGCGGTTGTATTCGCAGCCATCGGTATCACCTTCGAGGATGCGGAGTTCTTCATCAATGACTTTAAGCAGACAGGTGCCATTGACCGTTCCGTTGTGTTCATCAATCTGGCAAATGACCCTGCCGTAGAGCGTATCTGTACACCCAAAATGGCACTGACCGCAGCGGAATATCTGGCTTTCGAGCAGGATATGCACGTTCTGGTCATCCTGACAGATATCACAAACTATGCGGAAGCCCTCCGTGAGGTTTCTGCAGCGAAGAAGGAGGTTCCCGGTCGCCGCGGCTACCCCGGCTACCTGTATACCGACCTTGCAACCATGTATGAAAGAGCGGGCAGAATGAAGGGCCATGAAGGCTCCATCACCATGATCCCCATTCTGACCATGCCCGAAGAAGATAAGACCCATCCCATCCCCGACCTGACAGGCTATATCACAGAAGGTCAGATCATCCTGAGCAGAGAGCTGGATAAAAAAGGCATCCAGCCTCCCATCAACGTTCTGCCCTCCCTGTCCCGTCTGAAGGATAAGGGGATCGGCAAAGGCAAAACAAGAGAAGACCATTCGGATACCATGAACCAGCTGTTCGCCGCATATTCCCGCGGGAAGGATGCGAAGGAACTGATGGCGATCCTGGGCGAATCCGCCCTCTCCGAGGTGGATCTGATCTATGCAAAATTTGCCGATGAATTTGAAAAAACCTATGTTTCTCAGGGCTTCCGCACAGACAGAACCATTGAGCAGACACTGGAAACAGGCTGGAGCCTGCTGCGTATGCTGCCCAAGAGTGAGCTGAAGCGTATCCGTGATGAATATCTGGACAAATATCTGAACAGCGGGGAGTGATGAAGCGTGGCAAGATTGAATGTCAACCCCACCCGTATGGAAATGACCCGTCTGAA
>JAUNCB010000088.1 GCA_030526765.1 Bacillota bacterium | reverse complement strand
CATCGATATGACAAACTCTGTTCATTCCATCGAAAAGGAAAGCCTGCAGGATATGGGTCAGCTCATCGACCAGATGGGTGCGGATTTCATCATCCTCCGTCACCCCATGGCAGGTGCGCCCAAGCTGCTGGCGGAATGCGTGGAGGCATCCGTCATCAATGCGGGGGACGGCTTCAACGAAAACCCCGGTCAGTCCCTGCTGGATCTCTTAACCATCAAGGAGCAGAAGGGCGGCTTTGAGGGGCTGAAGGTAGCCATCGTGGGGGATCTTCTCCACAGCCGTGTATCCAAGAGCAATATCTGGGGGCTGACGAAGCTGGGGGCAGAGGTCAGCGTTTCGGGACCTCCCACTCTGCTTTTGCCCCAGATCGAGCAGTTCGGGGTAAATGTATGCTACGATGCCAGAGAAGCGGTGAATAATGCAGATGTTATCCTCACCACCCGTATGCGGATGGAAACACAGGATAAGTTTTTCCTGCCCTCTCTGGATGAATATAAACGCTTTTTCCGTATTGATGAAAACCTGCTGAAATATGCCAAAAAGGATGCCATTGTCATGCATCCCGGCCCCATTCAGCGGGGCATCGAGATCTCTCCCGGTGTCATCGACGGCAATCAGTGCATCATCAATGACCAGATCGCCAACTCCGTAGCCGTGCGTATGGCCATGTTCTATATCCTTTCTCAGGTAGGAGGTGCCTTCCGATGAAAACCGTACTGAAAAACTGCAGACTGCTGGCAACCTCCCACGATAAGGAGCTGCTCCACGATATTTATGTGGACGGCGGCATCATCGAAAAGATCGGTCTGGATATCGAGGTGGAGGGTGCGAAGGTGCTGGATGTGGGCGGACATATGGTGCTGCCCGGTCTCATCGATATGCACTGCAATATCTGCGATCCCGGTCATGAATACATAGAAGACATTGCATCGGTTTCCCGTGCAGCGCTGCGGGGCGGCTTCACCACCATCACCTGTGAGCCCAACACCAGCCCTGCCATTGACAATAAAACCGTTGTGGAATACATCGTTTCCAAATCCAAGGAAAAATCTCTGGTGAATATCTATCCCTACGGCAGTATGTCCATCGGCTGCAGAGGGGAGCAGATGGCGGAGATCGGGGAAATGTTCGATGCGGGCATCGTGGGCATTTCCGACGGGGACGAATTTACCGATTCCGCTGCCTTTCTGCGGAATGTCATGATCTATTCCAAAATGTTCGACCTGCCTGTCATCACCCATTGCGAGGACAGGGAGCTTTCGGGCAGAGGGGTCATGAATGAGGGCTATGCGGCTGCCTGCCTTGGTCTGACGGGGATGCCCCGAGAGGCGGAGGAGGTCATCGTTGCCCGCAATCTGAATCTGGCGGAGCGCACAGGGGTGAAGCTCCACCTTTCCCACATCAGCACAAAGGGCTCCGTGCAGCTCATCCGTGAGGCAAAGGGCAGAGGGGTCCCCGTGACCTGTGAAACCTGCCCCCATTATTTCATCCTGACGGAGGATGCCATCGGGGATTATAATACACTGGCAAAGGTGAATCCGCCCCTGCGGGCGAAGGAGGATGTCTTTGCCATCATCGAGGGCATCGAGGACGGCACCATTGATGTGATCGCCACGGGACACAGCCCCACCAATCTGACAGAAAAACAGAAGGAATTCGATCAGGCGGCCTATGGCATCTCCGCACTGGAAACCGCCTTTGCCTTAAGCTACACCCATCTGGTGGAGCCGGGCTATATCACCGTGGAAAAGCTGGTGGAGCTGCTTTCCAAAAAGCCTGCGGAGATCCTCAAGCTCTATAATAAGGGCTTGGTGCAGGAGGGCAGAGATGCGGATATCATCGTGGTGGATTTTATGGAAAGCCATATCATCGACCCCGAGCATTTTGCCTCCAAGGCAAGATTTTCCCCCTTCGCAGAGGAAGAGGTGCGGGGAAAGGTGCTGTATACCATGGTCGGCGGAAAAATGCTGACATAACGATAAATGAGGTGGAACTGAATGTATTTGAAACGATTAGATCTACAGGGTTTCAAATCCTTTCCTGAAAAAGTAAAGCTGGAATTCAATCGGGGCGTCACCGCCGTAGTGGGCCCCAACGGCAGCGGCAAGAGCAATGTTTCCGATGCCGTTCGCTGGGTGCTGGGGGAGCAGCGTGCCAAAAGCCTGCGTGGCGATAAGATGGAGGATATCATCTTTGCGGGCACGGAAAGCAGAAAACCGTTGGGCTTTGCGGAGGTTTCCATTCTGATGGACAATCAGGACGGAAGGCTGCCTCTGGAATACAGCGAGGTGCAGATCACCCGACGGGTATTCCGTTCCGGCGAAAGCGAATACCGCATCAACGGCACAGCCTGCCGCCTGAAGGATATTCAGGAGCTTTTCATGGATACGGGCGTGGGCAGAGAGGGCTATTCCATCATCGGACAGGGTCGGATCGATGAGATCCTCAGTGCCAAAGGCGATGACCGCCGCCGTATCTTTGAGGAAGCGGCAGGCATCGTGAAATATAAAACCAGAAAAAACGAAGCGGAGCATAAACTGGAGAAGGAACAGCAGAACCTGCTGCGGGTGGATGATATCATCGGCGAGCTGGAGCTGCAGGTGGGGCCTCTGGAGGAGGAAAGCCGCAGGGCGAAGGAATATCTGCGTCTGAGAGAAGGGCTGAAGCAGGCAGAGGTGAGCCAGTTTGCCAAGGATGCCGTCCGCATGGAGGGACAGCTGGAAAAACTGGCAGAGGACGGTGCCGCAGCCGAAGCGGAGCAGGCGGAAAGCCTTGCCGCAGGGGAAAAGGAGCGGGAAAAGGCCCTTTCTCTGCGGACACAGGCGGCAGCGCTGGAGGAGACCCAGCAGCAGCAGAATGCAGCCCATACCACCCTCCGCACAGAAATAGAAAAGACCGAGGGCGAGATCCGTCTGAAGCGGGAGCAGTGTGCCAATGATGCGGCGCAGATCAGCCGTATCGCAGAGGAAATGGCGGAAAAGGCCGAAAGGATAGCGGAAAATACCGCCCAGCAGACAGACTGCGGAGCGAAAATGGAAGCCCTCCGACAGGATATGGACAGCCGCCAGAAAGAACTGGACGGGCTGGAGGAAAAATACGCCTCCTTAAGCGATGCCCTGATACAGGATGAAAGCAAAGCCGAATCCTTCAAGGATGAGATCTTTGAGCAGATCCGTATCGGTACGGAAGCCAAGGGGGAGATCTCCAAGCGGGAAGCCATGCAGACCCAGTTTCACAGCAGAAGGGAACAGGTGCTGGCGGAGAAGGAATATACGGAAAGCCGTCTGCATCAGCTTGGGGTGCATCTGGCGGCACTGGAAAAGCAGGAAAACGACAGAAGGGAGCATATCCGCTATCTGGAGCAGGAGCTGGATGCACTGGAGCGGGACCGCACCCATGCGGTCAATCAGAAGCAGCGGGCAGAGGCAAGCCTTTCCGCTCAGGAAAAGCGCATCTCCGAAACCCGTTCCCGCTTATCCCTGCTGATGGAAATGGAAAAGGAGCATGAGGGCTTTTATAACAGCGTGAAAAGCCTGCTGAATCTGACCGATCGGGCAGAGCGGGGCATCTGCGGTGCCGTGGGGCAGCTTTTGAAGGTGGAGGAGGCCTATGAAACCGCCATCGAAGCGGCACTGGGCGGCGCCTTGCAGAATGTGGTCACAGAAACGGAGGAGGATGCCAGAGATGCCATTCAGTATCTGAAGCGGCATAATCTGGGCAGAGCCACCTTCCTGCCTGTAACAGCCATCAAGGGCAGACCCCTGGAGGGGAAAAATGCCATTCTGGCGGAGGTGGGTGTCATCGGCACCGCCTACGATCTGGTAAGCTTCGATGAGAAATTCAGACAGATCGCCCTGAACCTTCTGGGGCGGATCCTTGTGGTGGAAAATCTGGATCGGGCGGTGAGCCTTGCCAAGAAATACCGCCATCAGTATAAACTGGTTACATTAGAGGGGGATATTCTGAACCCCGGCGGCGCCATGACAGGCGGCTCCATGCAGAAAAAGGCACTCCATGTTTTCGGCAGAAGCAGAGAGATCCGCAACCTGAGGCAGGCACTGCAGGGGGCAACGGATGAAGCCTCCATGATGCGGGAGCGGCTGCTGCTGGCATCGGATGACCTGCAGGAGATCGAGGATGAAACCGTAGAGAAGAAAATGGAGCTGCAGAAGGTGATGGTGACCCTCACAGGCGGCAGCGGCGAAAAGGAAAAGACCCTGCAGGATCAGGCGGAGCTTCAGGAGAAGCTTTCTCTGATCGCACTGGAGGAAACACAGCTGTCGGCGCAGCTTTCGGCGGCGGAGCAGGAAATGGAAGCCTTCCGCCAAAAGGCGGCAGCGGCAGAGGAAACCATGCAGCGTGCCAATGAAAATCTGGAGGCATTCCAGAGCAGCCTCTCGGGAGAGAAGGAGGAACGGGATGCCCTCATGGCGGAGATCACCCAAAAGAAGATCGACCTTTCGGCAGCAGGGCAGACCGTATACGCCATGGAGGAAACCATGCTGCGGCTGAAGCGGGAAGCCGAAACGCTGGAAAAAGAACAGCAGCGGGCACAGGCACAGGCAGAACGCTACGAGCAGGATACGGAGCAGAGAGCGGAGGAAGAGGCCGACCTGCACCGCAGGGCAGAGGCACTGGAGGAAGAAGCAGCCTGCCTGCAGGCGGAAATGCAGAAAACCGCAGAGGAAAAAAGCACCGCCGCAGCGGCGGCGGCAGCGGCAGAGGAAGCGGCGGCAGAATGGAAGGATCGGGCAAACCGTCTGGAAAACGAAGTCTTCCGCATCAGCGCAAAGAAGGAAAAGCTGGAGGAGGAAAAGCAGCGGATCACCACCCAGCTCTGGGAGGAATACGAAATGACCCTCCGCATGGCACAGGAATATGCGGCAGGTCTGCCCAGGGAAAGAGAGCAGCAGCCCGTAAGAGAATGGAAGAATCAGATCCGTGCTCTGGGCAATGTGAATGTGGGCGCCATCGAGCAGTATCGGGAGGTAAAGGAGCGTTACGAATTCCTTACCGCCCAGAGAGCCGATATTCTGGAGGCGGAGGAAAAACTGCACCGCATCATCGAGGAGCTTTCGGTGCTGATGGAAAAGCAGTTCAGAGAGCAGTTCCGCCTCATCAGCGAAAATTTCTCTCAGGTATTTAAAGAGATGTTCGGCGGCGGCAAGGCATATCTGAAGCTGACGGATTCAGCAAATGTGCTGGCCTCTCCCATCGAGATCGTGGCACAGCCTCCGGGGAAGAATCTACAGAATATGCAGCTTCTGTCGGGCGGCGAGCGGGCACTGACCGCCATCGCCATCCTCTTTTCCATTCTGAAGCTGAAGCCTTCCCCCTTCTGCATTCTGGATGAGATCGAGGCGGCGCTGGATGATGCCAATGTAAGCCGCTATGCCCGTTATCTGAAGCAGTTTGCGGCGGATACCCAGTTCATCGTCATCACCCACAGAAAGGGCACCATGGAGCATGCAGATGTGCTGTATGGGGTGACGATGCAGGAAAAAGGAATTTCCAAGCTGATCTCCGTGGATTTCTCCGAGGCGGAGAAAACCGTGGAAACAGCATGATACCATAAAGCATAAAAGGAGACGGAACAATGGGTCTATTTGATTTTTTCAAAAAGAAAACAACAGAAGAAGCCCCCGTGGAGGAGCAGCGTGAAGGCGTTGTGGAGATCGACGGTGTGGAAGTGGAAACCGATGTGGAGATAGAAGAGATCTCCGCAGAGGAGCTGGAGGCAGAGGCGGAAATCGAGATCACCTTCGTGGATGAAGAAGGCGAGGAGCTTCTGGAGGCGGAAACCGAGGAGGAAGC
>JAUNCB010000354.1 GCA_030526765.1 Bacillota bacterium | reverse complement strand
GGCATAACGGTATATGACGAATTTCATACAGAATGCGAGGAATATCTCTATCTGGAGGAAAAGGGCATTGATACATATTATCTGCAGGTAAAGGGCTTTGACGAAAAGTTTACAGTAAAAGCAGTGGAGCCGAAGCGTTTTGATTCCCTGGAGGAGTGGGGATATGCGCAGGAACAAAATGGAAACACCATTGCGGCGCAGGCATTTTTGCGAGAAGATGGTATTATGCTGGAATATTATCGGGATCTGACGGAAGAAGCAGCGCCGTTATATGAAGATAGAGGGAATTTTGAGTATACGATCATCCCGAATCATTATGAAATGATGAATCCTCGCTGTGTGCGGAATAAGGATAAGAAGGAACTGCGGATCGAGATGGTGGAAAGGAAAATGAATGGGTACGGGATGCTGGTGGATGGCACAGCAGAGGATTTTCCTCTGGAGTTTTATTTCAGCGGTTTTTCCGGTACCAGCGGAGAGGAACATACCATTTCCATTCCGATCCCTGAAATGGGCGCAAAGCTGACAGAAAATCTGCCCAAGGCGGAATTTGAATATGGAGTGGTTGAGATTCTTTCCGTGGAAAGAACGGGCGGACTTGAATTTAATTATGCTGCGACGGCGAAAGAAGGCCCTCGTCAGATGTATGCCGTTCAGATGAAAACGGTAGATGAAGCAGGGAAAACGCACCTTGGCGGTAGCTGGGATATGGATGGAGAAGTAATCCATGGAGAAGTCAATGTTAACATTGATGATATCGCAGAGAATGCAGTTGATATCGTACTGTACAATCCATCCCACTGGATCGAAGGGGAATACAATATCATTATTGAAAAGCCTGTAGAAATGGAGTGAAAAAATGATCGATTTTTTCAATAGAAAAGAAATCTGTGTTACTTTTGATCTGAACAAACAAGCGGAGATCCGTTATCTCCTGCAAGGGGAAGGGATCGATTATCAGATCAGAACAAAAAATCGAACCGATACGATACTGCTCAGAGGCGGGACGACAAGAGCGTATACCGGCTCTGCTGGAAACCGACAGATGCAGGATTATGAATATCATATTTATGTGCACAGGGATGATTTTGAGCGGGCATTGTATTTGCTGCAGGAAAAAAAGATAAGATGATAAAAAACGGGGAGAATAATTAGAAGAAACCGTAAAAATTCTCCTCGTTTTTTTAGTTTCTTGCGAAAACATCTTTCAAAATTGTATTTTAAATGGTATACTATTACTATCTATGCATCTGTAAAAAAATAACCAATGGTTTTTAGAATAGGAGGCTGGTCATAATGGCAGCAAAATTGGAAAATGAATATGGCGTTATCAGTATTGATCGCGAAGTAATTGCTCGTATTGCAGGCTATGCAGCAATCGAATGCTACGGCATCGTTGGTATGGCTGCAAAAAATGTGAAGGATGGTCTGGTACAGCTGCTGAAGCTGGAAAGCCTGACAAAGGGCATCAAAATGTCCATCAATGAAAACAAGGTAAGCATTGATCTGCATATTATTGTGGAGTAT
>JAUNCB010000087.1 GCA_030526765.1 Bacillota bacterium | reverse complement strand
GGTCAGGTTCATCACTGCCCGAAAGGGGAACCAGAGGGTGAATGCCAGCCCGAAGGTCAGCACTGCCCCGTTGGAAAATTCCGTCATGTGGATGAGGGTGATATTTAATAAGGTAATGATATCCTCGGGCAAAAATGCCGCCGCATGCCCCTCCAGAGAGATGAGCGGCAGATGCAGCACACCCAGAAGGGAAACAATGGAGAGGATAAAGGGGAAGATGGCAAAGACCAGATAATAGGTCAGCCCTGCGGCACGCCTGCCGACACCCTTTCCAATAAATCCGCCGATGGTGAGGCGGAGAATTTCTTTGATATGATGCATGGTTTTCTTCCTTTCTGATGCCCTGCCCTTATTTCTTTCGGGACTGGGCGAAATATGCCGCCCGCAGCAGCAGCCCTTCGGAGAGGAGCTTTTCTCCCCAATAGGTCAGCTTCATCAATGCCCCCGGCAGGATGACCACATCCCCCCGCAGCAGCCCTGCGATGCCTGCCCTTGCCACCTTACGGGCGGAAACGCCGCCGATGGAATGCTTCACATTGGCACGCCGATCGAAGCCCGTTTCCACATGGCCGGGGCAGAGGGCGGAGATCTTCACACGGGAGCCGCTCTGCCGCAGCTCCTCATGGATGGCTTCCGTATAGCGCAGCACATAAGCCTTCGTTGCATAATAGGCGGACATCATGGGCCCAGCCAGAAAGCCTGCCGCAGATGCCACATTGAGGATATAGCCGTGATCCCTCCTGCGGAAATCCGCCAGAAAAAGCTTCGTCAGAATATGCACCGCCCGCACATTCAGATCCAGCATATTCAGCTCCGTTTCCAGAGGCACCTCCCAGCTGCAGCCAAAGGCACCGAAGCCTGCGTTATTGATGAGGATATCTATCTCCTCATTTTTTGTTTCTTCATATAAATAGAAGCAATCCGCCTCTCGGGACAGATCAACGGGAATGATCCGTACGCTGACAGGCAGACGGCGGGCAAGAGCCTGCATTTTTTTCCTGTCTCTGCTGGCAAGGATCAGCTCGACCCCCTGCCCTGCCAGAAGGATCGCCATTTCCCGACCGATGCCGCTGGTTGCTCCTGTGATCAGTGCTTTCATCGTTTCCTCCTTACGGGAGTTCCCTTACCAACGAGCCTCCCAATCAAAAACATCTTTCTTCATTATAAAAAAAGGCCGTGCCTTTTTCAAGAGCACAGCCTTTGTTTTGCCGTTCATTCTGCCGCAAGATCTGCCACCAGATAGGAAACATCCGCCTGTTCGCTGAGGATGCCCCTTTCATAGAGCCAGTCTGCATTTTCCTGCCACACTGCCACATCCTGAGAAAGGAAGGGGGCTTCCGCCGTTTCCATCACGGGAAGCAGTGCCTCCATGCTTGCCTCCTCCACGGAAAGGGTCAGGGGGAAATTTTCCGCATTCTGATGCTCCAGCAAAATCTGCAGGGCTTCTGCGGGGTTTTCCTGCATGAAATCAAAGCCCTTTGCCGCTGCCCGCAGGAATTTCTGCAGCTTTTCGGGATTTTCCTCCACCATATCTCTGCCTGCAAGGAATACCAGTTCATAATATTCGGGCACACCATATTCTGTGGGGGAGAAATAATTTATGGGAATACCTGCCTCCTCCAGCTGCGGCACCTCATGATTCACCATATTGCCGATGGTGGCATCCACCTGTCCTGTAGTGGTGGCGGTCAGCAGGTCAAAGCCCACATCGATCAGGCTGCATTCCGCTGCGGAAAGCCCTGCCTCCTCCAGCATACAGGCAATTTTCGCCTCGGAAAGGGCTGTGCCTGCATAGCCGATCTTTTTGCCTTCCAGATCTGCCGCTGTGGCAATGCCGCTTTCCTCCAGTGCGATCACCACATCCAGAGATTTCTGCGCCACTGCGCCGATGGAAACAATGGGGACTTCCTCCTCCACTGCTGTCAGAATGGCATCCTGCAGATAATACATCCCCAGATCCGCCTTGCCCGCCGCAGGCAGGGAAATGCCGTCATTGGTATTGGCAGGGAAATGCACCACCAGATTCAGCCCCTCTTCCGCAAAATAGCCCTTTTCCTGGGCTGCATATAAAAAGGCATGGATGGCATTGGGATACCAGTCCAGAACGATGGAGAAATCCTCCAGTCCGTTTTCCTCCGCCGCAGGTTCACTGCCGCCGCAGCCTGCTGCGGAAAACGCCAGCACAGCCGTCAGAAGCAATGCAGCAACTTTCTTCATAATAAAAACCTCCTTTTTCGAGATCACAGTTCTTTTCTCCATGTGATGATTTTATTTTCGATCAGCGTAATGATCCAGACGGTGAGCATTGCCACCACGGAAAGCAGCACCACAGGGGCGAATACCCCTGCCCCGTCCAGCTGGGTCATCATGCGTTTGCTGAAATAGCCAAGGCCGCTCTGGGCACCCAGCCACTCCGCAATGGCAGCCCCGATCACACTGAGGGGGATCGCCATTTTGATGGCGGAAAAGAAATGGGGCAGTGCCGTAGGCAGCTTCAGCTTCAGAAAAATGTCTTTTTTTGTTGCACCGTAGGTAAGGAGCAGTTCCTCCATTTCCCGTTTCGTTCCCTTCAGCCCGTCAAATACGGTGATGGCAATGGGGAAGAAGGTCATGAGGATGGTCACCAGCACCTTGCTCCAGATGCCATAGCCGAACCACAGGATGAACAGGGGCGCAATGGCAGTGGTGGGAATGGTCTGGGATGCCACGATCACAGGATAGAGGGCCTTTTCCAGACGAGGATTCCAGTCCATGGAAACGGCAAGGATGAGCCCCAGTGCCACAGAAATGCACAGCCCCAGTGCCGTTACCCCCATGGTGGCAGGCAGATGCACCAGAAACAGCGGCTCCCGCAGTTCCCACAGCCTTACAAGGATCTCTATGGGAGAGGGCAGGATATATGCCGCATCGA
Source organism: Bacillota bacterium (assembly GCA_030526765.1). Lineage (GTDB taxonomy): Bacteria > Bacillota > Clostridia > Lachnospirales > Anaerotignaceae > Anaerotignum_A. The sequence continues at coordinate 2,930 of JAUNCB010000087.1, read as the reverse complement.
TGCCCATGGCTGCCCCCTGCCACACCATCAGCAGCAGAAATACCAATATTAAAGAAGAAATGTTTTTCATACACTCACACTCCTTCTCAATTTCCCAATGAGTTGTTCCTTCAGCTCCACGATCTCGGGGCGTTTCAGATCACTGCGGTCTCTTTCCTCGGGCAGCGGCACCTCCACCATTTCCATGGAGGAAAAGGGTCTGTCCTGAATGACGAAAATCTTTCTGGAAAGGAAGATGGCCTCCTCCACATCGTGGGTGATAAAAAGAATGGTTTTATGATAATGGGCTCTCTGCTTTAAAAGCCACTCCTGCATATCCACTCTGGTCAGAAAGTCCAGTGCGGAAAAGGGCTCGTCCAGAAGCAGCATATCCGCCCCCGAAAGGAGGGTTCGTGCAAAGGATACCCGCTGCTTCATGCCGCCCGAAAGGTCTTTCGGGTATTTCCGTTCATAATCCAGAAGCCCAACCTGCTCCAGAACTTCCTTACAGCGGGCTTCCTGTTCCTTTTTTTCCACCCCTGCCAGCTCCATGGGCAGGCAGATATTCTCCGCAACCGTCCTCCATGGAAAGAGCAGATCCTTCTGAGGCATGAAGGCACTGTATTGCTTCAGCGACCCGATGGGCTTGCCGTCCACGGTGATCTCCCCCTGCTGCAGCTTTTCCAGCCCGTTGATGAGGCGGAAAATGGTGCTTTTGCCGCAGCCCGATGCACCGATGATGGACACAAAGTCCCCCTCCTCCACGGAAAAGGACAGATCTGTCATCATGGGAACTTCATCCCCCTCGTATTGGAATGTTACATTCTTAAATTCCAACATAATTACATTACTCCTTTTTCAGCAGGCATAAAAACCCTTCTTTATCCCCGCATTTCATATGCCATATCCCAGAAATCAGCCTCATAGCGGCTGCAGTTTACAAAAATCTCCTTCAGATGGGCCTCTCTTTCCGCAGAAATATCCGCCCCGTAGCGATCCACCAGATCAATGATGCGCTGTGTGCCTGCACAATAGGCTTCGCAGGAATAGCCGTTCACCCATTCTCCGTAGAGGGGATGCTCCAGCGCCCCTGTAAGCTTCTTATGGCTTTCCCCGATCATCTGATAGCTCCATGCACAGGAAAGAACAGCCACAAGGATCTCCAGTGCGCCGCCCTTATGGGCTTCATCCAGCATATAGGAGGTGTAGGACTGATTCGTCAGAGCGGTTTTTGTTTCCGCCACCTCTGCCTCCGTGATGCCCAGCCTTGCCATATATGCCTTATGCACCTGCATTTCCCCGTCCAGTGTTTCATGCACCATTTCCGCAAACAGCCGCTGCAGGGCTTCCTCCTCCGCCTTCACGATGCCCAGAGCAAACACCTTGGCATACTGCAGCAGATAGCGGTAATCCTGTATCATATAGAAGCGGAACCGCTCAGGGCTAAGGGTGCCCTCCCCCAGTTCCTTCACAAAGGGCTGTGAAAGATAGCCGTCCCAGACGGGCTTTGCCGCTTCATAGAGTTTTTCTGTCAGTTTCATTATCCTGCATCCTTTCTTTTAGGAAAGGAAAAGCGAAAGGCAAAAAAGAAAAGCCCTTCCCATTGGGGAAAGGCTTTATTCGCTTTCTAAGATTCGCTTCCCTCCGTTGGTACTAACCACATCAAGTTCAAAGGGTTGGAAAGAATCATTTCCTCTCAGCTGCTCAACGGCAGCACCCCCAGCTTTCTGAAATCTATTCAGTTGTAATCATTATAGCAGAAAAAAAAGCGTTGTAAACCCCTTCTTTTCCCATGTTTTCCGCCTTTTTGGAAAAAGAAGGGGAAATTCGTTCGCAAACGAAATATTCCCCCTTTACATTTCCAAAAAATCGAATACAATAAAGATGATTGACACGAAAAACCCACTTTTTGAAATAGAAAGAAAGAAGGAAATCCGAATGGATTACGATACCAAGCTAATCAATCTGGCGCTGGATGCCGGTGAGCTGATGCTTGCCTCCGGTGCGGAAACCTTCCGCGTGCAGGACACCATGCTCCGCATCCTCAGCACCTCCGGCAGAGAAAAGGTGGAGGCACTTGCTCTGTGTACCCTCCTGATCGTTACCCTGCCCCGAGAGGAAAAAGGCCCTCTCTCCATGAGCCGCGGTGTAAAAAGCCGTGCGGTCAATTTCGAAAAGATCTGTGCGGTGAATGATATGTCCCGTGCCTTTGTTTCCGGCTCCATCACCATTGATGAGGCGGCAGAGCGCTGCAAGGAGATCTATCATGCCCCCAATTTCCGCTTCAGCACCCGTGTGCTGGGCTATGCCATCAATGGCGCAGGCTTTGCCGTAATGGTTGGCGGCGGCCCGCTGGAGGGCTTCATTTCCTTTTTCATCGCCCTTCTGATGGGGATCACTCTGGTTTACTTCGGAGATAAGAAGGTTCCCTTCTTCTTCGGCCCCCTGATGGGCGGTCTGGTGACAGGGCTTGCTGCCTGTGCGGCAAATCTGCTCCTGCCCTATACACAGCTGGACAAGATGATCATCGGCACCATGAAGGCGCTCCTGCCGGGGCTTGCTCTTTCCAAGGCCATGCGTGACCTGCTGGAGGGCAACCTCATCAGCGGCAACTCCAAGGTGGTGGAGGTTCTGCTCAATGCGGTTTCCATCGCCGGCGGTGTAGCCATTGCCCTGACCATTTTCCATATGTCTTCTTAAGGATCGGAGGTTTCTGTTCATGAATGAAGCGATTTTTTATTATCTGATACATCCCATCATTGCCATGATCGCCTGCATGGGCTATGCCATCGTATGCAATGCCCCCAGAAAGGAGATCCCCTTCTGCGGCATGGCGGCCTTTATCTGCTGGCTCACCTATCAGCTGGTAACACGGCATAACGGCACGGCTTTTCTGGGTACTCTGCTGGCAACCTGTGCGGCAACGACCTTTTCCCGCATTCTCTCCAATC
>JAUNCB010000353.1 GCA_030526765.1 Bacillota bacterium | reverse complement strand
AAAAATAGGAAACACTGGGGGATCTCCTCCGGTGTTTTTCTTTGAGAAAGGAGGGACATCTATGGAATGGAACAGTCCTGTTTCCCTGCTGAAGGGTATTGGGGAACAGAGAGAACGTAAACTGCAAAAACTGGGCATCATCACCATGGAAGACTTATTGACCCATTATCCCAGGGAATATAAGGATAGAAGCGAGATCGTGAAAATCGCAGACCTGCCCATGGACGAACCCTCCACCTTTCTGGCGCAGGTGAAGGAAGAAGGGCAGAACAGCCGCCATGGCAGGCTGGTTTATACCCGTATGAAGGTTTATGACGAAACAGGCTCGGTAGGGGTGCTCTGGTATAATCAGCCCTACATGAAAAACAGTCTGAAAATCGGGGAATGGTATCTCTTCAGCGGAAAGCTGCAGAAAAAATACGGCAGAACAGAGATCCTTTCCCCAGAAGTAGAACGAATCGGGGAGAATTTTGCGGGAGGGCGCATTATTCCTGTTTATCCTGCTTCGGAGGGGATCTCTCAGAAAATGCTGCGCAATCTGATGGAGGAGGCACTTTCGCAGGTGGGCGGCGGACTGCGGGAGGAACTGCCGCTCTGGCTCAGAAAGGAATATAAGCTGGCAGAAAGGAATTTTGCCATTGAAAATATTCATTTTCCTAAAACAGAGCAGGGGTTTTATGATGCCCGCCGACGCTTGGTTTTTGAGGAGCTGTTTATTTTGCAAACAGCACTGTTTCAGCTGAAAAATACTCTGGAGGATTGCGGCGAAGGGATCCGAATGAAAAAGAAAAAGGCATTGCAGGCGGCGGAAGCGATGCTGCCCTTTGCACTGACAAATGCCCAGAGAAGGGTATTGCAGGAAATGGGGCAGGACATGACCTCGGGAAAGATCATGAACCGTCTGGTGCAGGGGGATGTGGGCAGCGGAAAAACGGCTGTGGCAATGGCTGCATCCTATTGGGTGATACAGAATGGATACCAGTCTGTCATAATGGCACCGACAGAGGTGCTGGCAGAGCAGCATTTCACTTCCTTCCAAAAGCTGTTTGAACCGGCAGGGATCAAGGTCGTGCTTCTGACGGGAAGCCTGAAAGCGAAGGAGAAAAGAGAGGCGCTTGCGCAGGTGGAAAGTGGAGAAGCCCAAATGATCGTAGGTACCCACGCTGTTATCCAGAAGGGAGTAAGATATCATAAACTGGGGCTTGCCATTACCGATGAGCAGCATCGTTTTGGTGTGCGTCAGCGGAGTACACTGGCAGAAAAAGGAGAGAATGTCCATACCCTTGTTATGACGGCGACACCGATCCCAAGAACACTGGCACTGATCTTATATGGGGATCTGGATATTTCTATCATTGACGAGCTGCCTCCGGGCAGACAGAAAATTGATACTTCTGCCGTGGACAGCCGTTACCATCAGCGGATCTATACCTTTATAGAGAAACACGTGAAAGAGGGCAGACAGGCCTATGTGATCTGCCCGATGATCGAAGAAAGTGAAAAGCTGGAGGTGCAGTCTGTTCTGCAGTAT
>JAUNCB010000086.1 GCA_030526765.1 Bacillota bacterium | reverse complement strand
ATAAAGAAAGCCTCGGAGAGCAGCAGCGAAGCGGCGGCTTTCCGTTTACAGAGATACAATAATAGAGGAGGGAACGCAATATGCGCAGAACAAAGATCGTTTGCACACTGGGCCCTGCCACCAATGATGTGGAGACCATGAAAAAGCTCATCGAAAACGGCATGAGCGCAGCCCGTGTGAACTTTTCCCATGGCACCTATGAAAGCCACGGGGAAACCATTGCGAAGCTGAAGCAGGCAAGGGAGGAAATGAACGCTCCCATTCCCCTGATTCTGGATACAAAGGGCCCTGAGATCCGTGTAAAGACCTTTAAGGAAGAGAAGGTAAGACTGGAGGAGGGTGCAGCCTTTACCCTCACCACCAGAGAGGTGGAGGGGGACGAAAGCATCGTTTCCGTGACCTATGAGGATCTGCCCAAGGATGTACACAGGGGCTCCCGTGTACTGATCGATGACGGCCTCATCGAGCTGAGAGTGGAAGAAACCACAGATACCGATGTGATCTGTACCGTTGTCAACGGCGGTGTGGTGAAATCCCGCAAGGGCGTGAACCTGCCCGGGGTGAAGGTACACCTGCCCTCTCTGATGGAAAAGGATATTGAAGACCTGAAATTCGGCGTGGAAAACGGCTTTGATATTGTGGCGGCATCCTTCATCCGCTCCGCAGCGGACGTGGTGAAGATCCGTCAGGTGCTGGAGGAAAACGGCGGCAGCCACATCCACATCATTTCCAAGATCGAAAATCAGCAGGGCGTGGACAATATTGATAAAATTCTGGAGGTTTCCGACGGCATCATGGTTGCCAGAGGGGATCTGGGGGTGGAAATTCCCCCCGAGGAAGTGCCTCTGGTACAGAAAAAGCTCATCGCCAAGGCAAACCAGCTGGGCAAACCCGTCATCACGGCGACCCAGATGCTGGAGAGCATGACCCACAGCCCCAGACCCACCAGAGCAGAGGCAAATGACGTTGCCAATGCCATCTTTGACGGCAGCGATGCCATCATGCTTTCGGGGGAAACAGCGGCAGGGGCATACCCTCTGGAGGCCGTTGCCACCATGTCCCGCATTGCACTGAAGGCGGAAAGCGCCATTGACTATGCCACAAAAACCATTTACACCGAGCCTGCCCGCATCAACATCACCAATGCCATTTCCATGGCGGTGTGTGCCACAGCGGCAGAGCTGGATACAGCGGCAATTACGACGATCACCCGCTCGGGCTTTACGGCAAGGATGATCGCCAAGCATCGTCCCACCTGCCCCCTCATTGCCAGCACCCCCGATGAACGGGTATGGCGGCAGATGAACCTGATCTGGGGCTGCAAACCCATGTTTTACACAGGGGAGCTGCCCAAGGGCGGTGTATTTGACACCTCTTTAAAAATCGCCATGGGCAGCGGCCTTCTGAAAAACGGCGACACTGTGGTTTCCGCTTTGGGAATGCCTCTGGGCTTCAGCGGTGCCACCAACACCATCCGTGTGGACATCGTGGGGGATGTGCTGTGCAAGGGCAAGGGCGTAGGCACGAAAAGAGCCAGCGGCAAGGCGAGAGTGATCACCGTAAGAGACGGTGTGGAGCATACCTTTAACCAAGGCGATATTCTGGTGGCAACCTCCACCGACAGCAGCTATATGCCCTACATCCGTAAGGCAGGCGGCATTGTGGTGGGCCCGATGGATCAGCAGGCAAACAGCCACGCAGAGGTGGCAGGCAGCGCACTGGATATTCCCGTGGTGGTCTGCAATGCCAAGGTGGTGGATCTGGTGCCCCAGCAGGCACTGATCACCGTGGATGCGGAAAAGGGCTTTGTTTATAAAGGGATTCCGCAGGAAGACTAAAAAGCGGAAAGGCTGAAAGGCTGAATAGATTGGAGACATCTCTAAGGGATGTCTCCTTTTTTACTCTATAGGAAAGACCGTTCTACGCTAAAGCGTAAAAGTCTTTCCTAAGAGCAAAAACCCTCCGGGGGATCGCACTGCGGCGGTAAGGTAGTTTGTCGCAAGCGACCCGCCGCAGGCGGAGCATTTCGCCAAGCGAAATGCTTTTTTAATTCAGAAAAAGGAAGGAATCATATCACAAAGTGAACTTCACTCGAAAACAGGTCGATTCAAATGTCTTTGTGTGGCGGACTAAAAGAGGGGCAGTTTTGCAGAAAAATTTCGGAATTCCTGAAATTTTTTGTCAAAACGGCGACTTGACGCATTTTTAACAAAGTGCTAACATATATTATGTGAATTCAATAGATGGAAAGCGTTCCCGAAAAAAAACAGACGGAAGGCCTTCCATGGGGATTCACAGCAATTATTCTATTCTTATTATTTTAAAGGAGGTCACTAATATGTTTAGTACACCACTGATCAGCCCTGATAATACATGGGCTCTGATGGCTATTACATGTGGCTGGGCTGCATTCTCTATCTATGCAGAACAGACATGGACATGGGCATCTAAAGTTTCCGGTGCGATCGTTGCGCTGCTGGGCGCACTGATCCTGACAAATCTGGGTATCATCCCTACAAACTGCGTCTTCTTCGACGATATCGTTTGGGGTTATGTGGTACCCATGGCGATCCCTCTGCTGCTGCTTTCCTGCGACATTCGCAAGATCGGCAGAGAAGCAGGTAAGATCCTGGTTATCTTCCTGTTTGGTGCAGTCGGTACATCCCTCGGCGCAGTTCTGGGCTTCAAGCTGCTGGGCGGCGTAGTAGATAACCTGGCAGGCGTAGCGGCGATGATGACAGGCTCCTACATCGGCGGTACTGTAAACTTTGCAGCAATGTCTGCGGCTTTTGAAGTACCCGGCGAAACATCCTCTGCTGCAGTTGTAGCGGATAACCTGCTGATGACACTGTACTTCTTCGTACTGATCGCCATCCCCAGCATCAAATTCTTCAGAAACAAATTCACACACCCTCACATGGATGAAGTAGAATCCATGGGCGTAAGTGAAGAAGCAAAAACACAGGCGGCTGCTTTCTGGGGCAAAAAACCCATCTCCCTGTGTGACATTGCCATCAATCTGGCAATCTCCGTAATCGTTGTTTGTGTTTCTACAGAAATCGCAGCACTGATCTCTGCAGCATTCCCCTCCGGCAACGGCATCGTAACAGACCTGATCGGCGGTCTGTTCGGTAACAAATACCTGATCCTGACAACAATCTCCATGATCATCGCTACCGCATTCTCCAAACCTCTGGAAAAACTGGGCGGTTCTCAGGAAATCGGTACATACCTGATCTACCTGTTCTTCTTCGTAATCGGCGCACCTGCATCCATCAAGGCGATCTTCCTGAACGCTCCTCTGCTGCTGGTGTTCTGTGCGATCATGGTTATCGTAAACATGCTGTTCTGCTTCGTATTCGGCAAACTGTTCAAATTCGATCTGGAAGACTGTATTCTGGCTTCCAACGCATGTATCGGCGGCCCTACAACGGCTGCAGCGATGGCAATTTCCAAGGGCTGGATCAAGCTGGTAGGCCCTATCATGCTGGTAGGTACGCTGGGCTATGTAATCGGTACATACTTCGGTACCTTTATCGGTAACTTCCTGGGCGCATAAGCCGCTTGTATGCTGGATAGAAAGAAGGAAAGAACGATGGTTTTTGACGGACATAGCGACATTTTTACGGACGTGACCGTTCGCAGACTGAAGGGCGAAACACAGGTGCTGAAAAAGCATCATCTGCCTCGTCTGAAGCAGGGGAACATCGAAGGCAGCTGCTTTGTGCTGTGGATCGATCCTCCTCACGATGCGAACCCTCCCAAAAGACTGGGGGAACTGATGCAGTGCATCAAAGACGAAATGGCGGAATGTGAGGAAGCAGTGATCGTTACAAGCAGCAGGGAAATCGAAGAGGCGAAAAAAGCAGGTAAATTCTATATCCTGCCCGGTATGGAGGGTCTGTCCGGGATCGGTACGGATCTGGACAAGATCGACGAACTCTACGATTTCGGTGTGCGCCATGCGATGCTGACATGGAATGAACAGAATGAACTGGCGACAGGCGCAAAGGCAGACCCCGGCAGAGGGCTGACTGCATTGGGCAGAAGAGCGGTTCGCAAGCTCCATGACAAGCACATGATCGTGGACGTTTCCCACACCAATGAACGCACCTTCTGGGATATGGCGAAAATCGGCGGCGGCCCTCTGATGGCATCCCATTCCAATGCATGGGCACTGAGAAACCATGTGAGAAACCTGACAGACTGTCAGCTTCTGGAGATCAGAGACACCAACGGTATTGTTGGGCTGAATGCCTTCAATGAACTGGTGGCAGATAACAGGGCAGACCGTACCGTGGAAGGGCTCATCAGACACGCAGATTATATTGCCAATAAGATCGGCGTGGAGCATCTGGCACTGGGCTTTGATTTCTGTGAATTTCTGGATGATGAAGCGGCAGGCTCCTTTGCGGAGGCAGGCAGCATCAATGTGGCAGGTCTGGATGACGCATCCCATACCCCTTTCATGATCGAAAAAATGAAAGAAGCCGGCTTCAGTGAAAAGGAAATGGAAATGATCTGCACAGGCAACTGGTTTGAACTGATCAAGAGAGTCGTAGGCTGAAAAATACCCTGAAGCATCAAAGGCCGGAGAACGCATTCGTTTTCCGGCTTGTTTTTTGGTACGAATGAGAAAAGAGGGAAAATATGATTTTTGACGGACATAGCGATATTTTCAGTGACGTTCGATACAAAAGAGAAGCAGGCGAAAGACAGGTGCTGAAAAACCGCCATCTGGAAAGACTGCAGAAGGGCGGCATTGGCGGCGGCTGCTTTGTGATCTGGGCGGATACCTTCAACGGGCTGGATCCGAAGGAGGAAATGAATGCCATCCTCCGACATATGCAGGATGAAATGGCGGAGGCAGAGGACTTTGTTCTGGTGCATAACACAGCGGAAATTGAGGCGGCAGAAAAAGCAGGCAAAATTTCCGTTCTGCTGGGGCTGGAGGGTCTGGCAGGGATCGGCGAGGAGATCGACCGTATTCACGAGCTGTATGACATGGGCTGCAGACATGCCATGCTCACATGGAATGAGGAAAATGCTCTGGCAACAGGGGTAAAGGGCAGCCCCGACAGAGGGGTGACAGCACTGGGCAAACAGGCCATCCGTCTGATTCAGGAGAAGAAAATGATTCTGGATGTGTCCCATCTGAATGAGAAATCCTTCTGGGATGTGATAAAAGCAACAGATGCGCCCATTCTTGCCTCCCATTCCAATGCAAAGGCACTGGCCGCTGCGGCAAGAAACCTGACCGATGAACAGCTGCTGGCCATCAGAGATACCAGGGGGCTGGTTGGGCTGAATGCCTTTGGCGATTTTATCAGCGAAGTGCAGGCGGAGCAGGATGTGGATCATCTGGTGCAGCATGCTTCTTATATTGCGGATAAGATCGGGGTGGAGCATCTGGGCTTCGGCTTTGATTTCTTTGAATTTCTGAATACAGATTTCATGGGAAGCTACAGCGAGCAGGAGGATTCCCGTCTGAAGGGGATGGAGGACTGCTCCAAGGTGCCTGTGATGATCGAAAAAATGAGAAAAGCAGGCTTTACGGAAAAAGATCTGGAGCTGATCGGCCATAAAAACTGGATGAACCTGATCGGAAAAATCATGGGATAAATTGGATATAATTGTAAGACAATGTTTGACAAGAAATACAGATATGGATTAAAATAAGAACATAGCTGAAAAGGACAGGCAGGAGATTTGGCGGATGCATTCTCCTGCTGTCTTTCTTTGGGAATGGAGGGGAAGACGGATGGAAGAGGAAAGACTGCGGACTGAAGGGGAAGCGACTGCGGAGGCTGTGACGGAGGAAGCAGAGGCTCTCGAGGAAGCTGCCGACGGAAAAAGGAATAAGAAAAAGAAGAA
>JAUNCB010000352.1 GCA_030526765.1 Bacillota bacterium | reverse complement strand
CAACGGATTTCTCCAAATCACAATATTTTCGTTGCGTTAAGTTTTTCAATTAAAGTATTTCATGCCTTATTTATTCCAAATATATCATATCCACCTGTCCGTAAATACGTACAAACACAGCAAAAAAACAGCGCAGCAGTTTGAAACTGCTGCGCTGTAAGCTGACCGCTGCCATATCGGCGGCATTGACAGATACCTGCCTATCATATCCTATTTTTTTCAAATCGTAGCCTCTGCAAAAGGCCGCTTCCTTAGATATATTCCATATCTCTCAATGCATTATAAACCTTCATTGCGGCTTCACTGTCCACTCTGCCGATACAGTCATCTACTTTGAGGAATTTCAATACTGCCACCGCAGCAACCTGATTCGATTTCATTCCTCCACCGAATCCGCTTGCGCAATACAGCAGAGAATGAATGATACTCAGACCGGAATACGCACTGAATTCATTCGTTTGCTTAAACCCATATACACCTTTCAGTACATCAAACCGATGTATATTGTCAATGTCTGCATATCCCCGGTCTTTCCCTTTTTCCGTGGGCTTTTGCTTCTGCAGATCCTGCTGTTTTTTCTGTCTCTGCGCCAGTCTCTTATCCAGATTCGATATATTCGCATTTACATTTGCATTTGGATTCAAAGCATTTGGATCGATATTATTGAATACACCCTGCAAACCGGTCTTATAATTATCTCTGACCTTTTTCACCTGAGCAGTATCCCCCTTCGTCTGTTCCAGGCCAAAATATTTCCTTGCCATGTTCTTGTCGAAGAAATACTGCGAAATGCTCTTGATCAGATCCATAACATCTTTTTCCACCTTTTGTATAAATGCAATCTCACCTGTACCTGCCATCTGGTCACCTACAAATGCTGCCGCTTCCAGGATGGCATCTGTCATTTCCATCCCTACTCTGCCTTTTGAGCCATATCTCGCAGCACTGCCTGCCCGTGTATTTCTCTCATAGCCTTCTTCCAGCATTGTGCGTTCATCCTTAGAAAGACGGAGCTGCTTCGCAGCCTGATGGCGTTTCTGTGCATCCGTATTGAGATACTTCAGTCTTTCCTTATTCGCCATACGCAGCTGATGTCTTCCATGGCTGGCCTTTATCATTCTGCGGGCAAACTTCAGACCTTTTTTCGCATACTGGACATGATCCAGAGAAGTGCCATAGGCGGTTCGTCCTACCGCCTTATTTTTGTACTGCGTATCCATAATATTGGTCACATTCAAACCGCCAACTTTTACGATCAGGTCATTTTCCAGTATCTTCCCAACACCTGAATAGGCATCCAGCGCTTTATCCAGAACGGTATCGCTTATTTTTACAGCCTTAACGAGAGAGGAATCCTCTTCATTGTTCAGTTCCTCTTTTATTTCAGTAACAGCATCCTTAACAGTCGTTACCAGACCGATCCCTTCCTGCACCATTTCCACACCGGCTTTGACGTATCCGATTACATCTGATACGCTAGGACCTTCTTCCTCTTCTTTCTTCTCTTCTGTGCCATATCAGAACACCCCCAAGTCATCGCCGCC
>JAUNCB010000085.1 GCA_030526765.1 Bacillota bacterium | reverse complement strand
TCCGGGAAATCTACCTGCATGAATATCATCGGTTGTTTAGATGTGCCGACAGAAGGGGTCTATTTTCTGGATGGCAGGGATGTGGGCTCCTTGAATAAGGATGAACTGGCACGGATCCGCAATGAAAAGTTGGGATTCGTTTTTCAGCAGTATCATCTTTTGCCGAAACTGAATCTGCTGGAAAATGTGGCAATGCCGCTGATGTATGCAGGCATCAGGAAGGAGGAACGGCTCCTTCTGGCGCAGAAAACGCTGGAAAAGGTTGGCTTGGGGGATAAGCTTCGACACCTGCCCAATCAGCTTTCCGGCGGACAGCAGCAGAGGGTATCCATTGCCAGAGCATTGGTGGGATGTCCATCGGTGATCCTTGCCGATGAGCCGACAGGGGCACTGGATTCCAAAACAGGCAGAGAGGTGCTGCTGATGCTGCAGGCACTTCATCAAGAGGGGAATACGGTGGTGCTGATCACCCATGATAACGGGATAGCGGCAACGGCACAGCGGGTGATCCGACTGGATGACGGAAAGGTGGTCTATGACGGCCCCGCCGATGATCCGATGGCATTTGTGCAGGCGAATATCCTGCTGGATGGGGAGGTGGAGGAATGAGCTTTTCTGAAACATTCCTGATGGCATGGAAAAATATTATGGCAAGCAAGACCCGCTCCCTTCTGACGATGCTGGGCATCATCATTGGTGTTACGGCGGTCGTGGTGATCATGGGGCTGGGAAACGGCATGGAAAACTATATGCGTGACAGTTTTCAGTCCATGGGAACCAATACGATGACGGTAAATCTGATGGGACGGGGAGCCTCCTCGAAAACACTGGATGAGGAGGACCTCCGTTTGATCGTGGCGGAAGAGGAGGAATATCTGGAACTACTTTCTCCTACAGTCAGTGTCAGCGGTACGGTGAAGATCGGTTCGGAAACCATGGACTCTACCACGGTAACAGGAGTTGGGGAGGATTATTTTGCCATTAAATCGCTGGAGCTGACAAACGGGCGGCTGCTGCAGTATGTGGATGAAAGCAAACGTATGCATACCTGTGTGGTGGGCAGCTATCTGAATCAGACCATATTTCGGGGGAATGCCTTAGGGCAGAGCCTGAAGATAAACGGAAAGGAATTTACCATTGTGGGAGTTCTGGAGGAGAAGGCAGACGGGACGGAAGGCAGTACCGATGATGCGGTATATCTTCCTTACACAACGGCATCCCGCATGAGCTATGGCAGAGTGGATACCTTTGTGGTGACGATGGTATCGGAGGATACGGCGGAGGAAAGCAAAGAGGTTCTGGAGCAGGCATTATACGATTTTTATCGGGATGAGGATGCCTACCGGGTTTCCAGTGTGTCGGAGATGCTGGAATCTATGACCAGCATGACCAATGTGCTGATTACCATTCTGGCAGTGATTGCGGGAATCTCTCTTGTGGTGGGCGGCATCGGGATCATGAATATCATGCTGGTTTCCGTAACGGAGCGAACGAAGGAGATCGGTATCCGTAAGGCGCTGGGGGCACAGGAGCGGTATATCATGCGTCAGTTTGTAACGGAAGCGGCGGTAACCAGTGCTTTGGGCGGTATCCTCGGTATTCTGCTGAGCTATATTCTTTCTCTGGTGGCAACACAGATTATCCGCAGTGTGATGGAGGCAGAAATGACGGTAGCACCGACCCTGTTTTCTGTGCTGCTTGCATTTGGCATTTCCGCAGGGATCGGTGTTTTCTTTGGCTATATGCCTGCGAAGCGGGCGGCACAGCTGAATCCCATTGATGCGCTGCGTTATGATTAAGGAGGTTTTTATGAAAAGAGCTATGTGTTTGATATTGGCGGCATCCTTATGCTGTCCTCTTTTACCCCGAATGGCCTTTGGGGCGGATTACAGTGCGGCAGAGCAGACGGTTCGTGCACTAGGTATCCTCTCGGAAATAGGAAGCGGCACAGTGAACAGAGGTGAGTTTGCAAAGATGCTGGTTTCTGCATCGGAATATAAGGATGAAGTGAGCGGAGAAAGTGCTGGAGCCATTTACCCCGATGTGCCAAAGACCCACTGGGCGGCGGAGTATATCCGTATCGCAGCGGAGATGGGCTGGATGACAGGAAGCATCAACGGGAATTTTCGGGTGAATGATGGTATACGCACGGAGGAGGCTGCAGCGGCATTGCTAGAATTGTTAGGATATGATCCCGCTTCCCTCGTAGGAATCTTTCCGCAGGCGCAGATCTCCAAAGCAAAGGCCATTGGGCTGGCGGATGGGATATCCTTTGAAAAAGGACAGTATCTGACGAAGCAGGACTGCGTATATCTGTTTTATAATCTGATGAATACAAAAACGGCCTCCGGGCAGATTTATGGTGGAACACTGGGATATAGTCTGAGCGGAGATACCCTTTCCTATGCATCTGTTGTTTCTGAGGATCTGGAGGGACCTTTTGTGCTGCAGGCAGATGGAGCATTGGTGGGAGCAGTTCCTTTCCCTGTGGGTGCTGTTTACAGAAATGGCGCAGCAGTGACGGCGGCAGATGCGAAGGCATACGATGTTTACTATTATAATGAAGAGATGCAGACGGTATGGTTGTATGGCAATCATGTGACAGGTACTTATTCGGCGGCGGCTCCCAATACAGTGGCACCGGAAACGGCAACCGTTGCGGGAACGGTTTATAAACTGGAGCCGACAGCGGCATATAAGCTTTCTGTTCTTGGCGGCTATCAGATCGGCGATATCGTTACCCTTTTGATCGGCATGGATGGCTCCGCTGTGGATGTAATCTCTTCAGATGCATACAGCGGCACTTATATCGGTGTCGTGACAAATACAGGGGTATCCAGCTATACAGATGTTAATCAGGTGGCAACAGCGGAGAAGGTGATTTATGTGACATGTACGGATGGCACGACACGCAGCTTTTCCACAGAGGATACCTATGAGAAGGGGGATATGGTATCCGTGGAATTCAGCGGTGGAGTGCATCAAATCACCAGACTGAATCGCAGAACAATTGCGGGGACCGTGAGCAGGGATGGAACCACCCTTGGAGATGCACATAAACTGGCGGCAGATGTGCGGATACTGAATCTGGCGCAGGATGGCTCTGCGAAGCGGATCTACAGCAGTAAGCTGGCAGGGGTGACGCTCTATGAAGGCGATGTTTATTATTATAAAATGAATGACAGCAATGAGATCACGGATCTGATCCTTTATAATGCGGTGGGAGAGGGCAGAGATTACGGTATTGTTATTTCTGTGGAAGAAAAGACGGACACCAGCGGTATTACAACCTATACCTATCAGTACATCGTAGACGGAAAGACCTATGAGGGGAAAACGACAGACGATGATATTGGTTATGGTGCGGCTGCCTTCTATACGGATGGCGGAGAGAGAAAGTATTTCACTGATCTGACATCTCATATTCTGAGCGGTGTGAGCGGGCTCACTGCCTATAGCGGCAGTACAAAATATGATATCAGCGAGGAGGTGCAGTGTTACATCAAAACAGATGCCAAAACCTATACAAAGGCAACGATGAATACCATGGATGCAGAAAAATACCGACTGAGCGGATATCTGTATGATCAGAGTATTCGGATCATTGTGGCGGAGGAAAAATAACAGAAAAGAAATGGTAGGAATGGAGAAGGAGGGGCAGAGATAAAGCCGCAGAGAGGAAGGGTTAGATGATTTTGTCAGCCGAACAGCAGCCGAGGTTCGTTTGTGCTTGAAAGACAGATGCATTTCAAGTATAATATGAAGGGAGAGGAGATGAAAAAATGATAGGCGAAAAAATCAAAGCACTTCGAAAAGAAAAAGGCTACACAGCGAAAGAATTTGCAGAAAAAGTAGAAGTAACCCCCGGCTATATTTCTCAGATTGAAAAAAATATGATCAGCCCCTCTCTTGGTGTTCTGATGCGTATTGCGGATGGTTTGGATATTCCTCTGGTATCTCTTTTTTCCCAGGAGGAACAGGAAGAGGTAACGGTCATTACAAAGGATAATCGTACCAAAGTGCAGTTTGCGGATATCAATATGGAGTATCAGTTTGTGACGCCCTTCAGCAGAAAGATGAATACCTGTACGCAAATGGAAATGCTGTGTTTTCGTCTTGGTCCCAAAAGCTGGGGAAGCACGAAGGTTCAGTATCACGAGGAGGCAGGAGAATGTACGCTGGTATTAAAGGGAACGCTGGAGTATCATATCGGCGATAAGATCTATACCTTAAATGAAGGTGACAGCATTTATGTTCCGCCCCAGACCTATCATCAGCTTTATAATCCCGGTGAGGAAGAAGTGGAGGCGGTTGCAGCCATTTCCCCTGCCTTATATTAAATAATATTTAGTGACGGTAAATAACAGCCCGACCAAGCATGGTTCGGCTGTTATTTTTTTATAAAAACCTGTGATTTTTACTAAAATGTAAGGTATATTAAATAAAATATAAATATAGTAAATTTTGTATTGACATTTAGGGAGAGTGAAAATATAATCATATTAAATTAAATTTAGTTGGCCGCAATGAAAAGGCGGTGTATGGTATCTATGAACTGTCGACAGCAGAAACAAAAGAGGAATCATATTTAGATCGGAGGGTAAGCGTATGAGTATTTTGACATCGAAAAAATTCCAAAAATATTTCGTTCCGGGGATTGTATTTCAGTCCTGTGTAATTGCCGGCGGTTACGGCACAGGCCGTGAGCTGGTAGAGTATTTCATGGGTTATGGGCCTATTGGCGGCACGTTGGGTATGTGTATCATCTCCCTGCTAACATGGTCTGTGATCTGTGCAGTATCCTATGCATTTTCTCATGTATTCAAAAAATACGACTATAAGAGCTTTATGAAAGAGTTGATGGGCCCCGGCTGGGTAATTTTTGAAATTGCCTATATTATCTTCGTACTGATCGTATTGGGCGTTGTTTGCGCATCTGCAGGCTCCATTGTACACGAGCTGTTTGGCGTAAACACATGGATTGGTACCATCGGTATGGCAGTTGCAGTATTCCTGCTGGTTATGAATGGGTCTGAACTGATTGAAAAGGTACTGTCCGCATGGTCCTTCGTACTGTACGGCGTATATTTCCTGTTCCTGATTCTGGCATTTGTAAACTTCAGCGGTGACATTGCACACAACTACGCAACGGTTCCTGTTCAGGGTGGTCTTGGCTGGATCGCGGGCGGCTTCAAATATGCTTTCTATAACTTAGGTATTATCATTGCGGTACTTTATACCATCAAACACAGTGAATCCACAAAGGATGCGGTTACAGCAGGTCTGATCTCCGGCTTTATCGGTATTCTGCCCGGTATCATGCTGTTCATCGCAATGTGCGGCTTCTATCCTATGATCATTGATGAAACACTGCCCGTTGACTTTATGCTGATCCAGATGAATATGCCCTGGATGCGTTACCTGTTCCAGATCGTACTGTTTGGTACACTGATCGAAACAGGCTCCGGTCTGATCTACTCTATTACAGACCGTCTGGAGGCTGGTTTTGTAGCGAAACAGCAGGCTGTACCCAAGTGGCTGACACCTGTAGCTACTGTTGTTCTGCTGGCTGGTACGATGTTCCTGTCTTCCTTCGGCCTGATGGATCTGATCTCCAAAGGCTACGGTACAATGGCATGGGTATTCTTCTTCGTATATGTAATTCCTATCCTGACTCTTGGTGTATATAAGATTATGAAAGCGAAAAAAGATTAAGTGGAAACTATCGGAATAATACTGAATATAGAGGAGTGATAACAATGAGTAACTATAAAGAAACGAATCATGAATGGGTAGCAAAAGATGTGAATATTATTGCTCCTTGTCAGCATTTATCTTATTTTCCGATAGTGATTGATCGCGTAGAACATGACATGATTTACGATGTGGAGGGAAATGCTTATATCGACTTTTTATCCAGTGC
>JAUNCB010000084.1 GCA_030526765.1 Bacillota bacterium | reverse complement strand
CCTGCGGAAGGATGCGGCGGAGCGGAAACGGCTGATGAATGAGGCGGATGTGGTTTTCCTCTGCCTGCCCGATGAGGCGGCAAGAGAAGCAGTGAAGCTGGTGGAAAATCCCAACACCTGCATCATCGATGCCAGCACTGCCCACAGGGTAGACCCGAACTGGACCTACGGCTTCCCTGAATTATCTCTGAAGCACAGAAAAGCCATCCAAAGCAGCAAGCGTATCGCCAACCCCGGCTGTCATGCCACAGGGTTCATTGCGGCGGTATATCCCCTGGTGGAGCTGGGCATCATCGGGAAAGATTATCCGCTGACGGCCCATAGCCTGACAGGCTACAGCGGCGGCGGCAAGGCAATGATCGCCGAGTATGAAGGGGAAGAAAGACCCACAGCCTTTGACAGCCCCAGACAGTACGGCCTCAGTCAGCAGCATAAGCATCTGCCGGAAATGCAGTATATCACAGGGATCGCTGCACCCCCTGTTTTCTGTCCCATCGTAGCGGATTATTACAGCGGCATGGCTACCTGCATCCCTCTGATCGCATCCCTGTTTCAGAAAAAGGTGACAAAGGCGGAGCTGCTTCATCTGCTGCAGGAATACTATAAGGATGCGGCACTCATCAGCGTGGAGGAGGAGCCCACGAATTTTCTGGCATCCAATCCCCTCAGCGATACCAATGGTCTGAAGCTGTATCTGCAGGGAAATGACGAAAGAATGACGCTGATCAGCGTGTTTGATAATCTGGGCAAGGGCGCCTCAGGGGCGGCTGTCCAGAATATGAACATCGTATTAGGACTTGACGAAACAACCGGACTTATTTGATGGGGCTCTGCCCCCTCAACCCCCGCCAAGGGGATCATCCCCTTGGAACCCGATACCGCAAAACCATGTACATGGTTTTGCAATTAAGGGTCAAGGGAAATTATTTCCCTTGCAGGAGTTTGAGGACAGAGTCCTCAAGAAAGAGAGGGATATATATGAAAAAGATACCTAGCGGTGTGACCGCACCCAAGGGCTTCCTTGCGGGGGGACTGCACTGCGGCGTGAAAAATAATCATAAAGAGAAAAAGGATATTGCCATGATCTGCAGTACAGTGCCCTGCAGTGCGGCGGCAGTGTATACACAGAATAAGGTTTACGGCGCACCCATCACCGTAACAAAGAAAAATATCGCCGACGGCATGGCACAGGCTGTGGTATGCAACAGCGGCAATGCCAATACCTGCAATGCAGACGGTGTGGAAAAGGCACAGATGATGTGCGAGCTGACAGCAGAAGCACTTGGGCTGAAGGCGGAGGATATCATCGTGGCATCCACAGGGGTCATCGGGCAGGTGCTTCCCATAGAGCCCATTGCAAAGGGCATTGCGGCACTGGCGCCCATCCTTTCTGCGGAGGGCGGCACTGATGCGGCAGAGGCCATCATGACAACCGATACAAAGGCGAAAATCGAAGCCTATGAAATCGAGATCGGCGGCAAACCCGTAAAGATCGGTGCCATGGCGAAGGGCAGCGGCATGATCCATCCCAATATGGCGACCATGCTGGGCTTTCTGACAACAGACGCAGCCATCACTTCGGAAATGCTCTCCAAGGCACTGAAGCTGGCGGTGGATGATACCTTTAATATGGTTTCCGTTGACGGGGACACCTCCACCAACGATATGGTTTCCATTCTGGCAAACGGCATGGCGGAAAATCCCGTCATCGATGCAGAGGGCGCAGACTTTGACCTTTTCCTTTCCGTGGTGAAGGAGATCTGTACCTCCATGGCGAAGCAGATCGCAGGAGACGGCGAAGGGGCGACCAAGCTGGTGGAATGTACCGTTACAGGGGCACCCACCATCCCTCTGGCAAAGGCCATTGCCAAATCCGTCATTACCTCCAGTCTGACAAAGGCGGCTATGTTCGGTGCCGATGCCAACTGGGGACGGATCCTCTGTGCCATCGGCTATACAGAAGGGGATTTCTCCGTGGATGAGATTCAGGTGGATCTTTCCTCTGCCAAGGGCAGTATTCTGGTGTGTCAGAAGGGCGCAGGGGTGGAATTCTCCGAGGAGACCGCAAAAGAGATCCTTCTGGAGGACGAAATACATATCGAGATTGCCATGAAGCAGGGCGAGGCAGCGGCAACGGCATGGGGCTGCGACCTGACTTACGACTATGTGAAAATAAACGGCGACTACCGCACATAACGTGGGACGGCGTCCTCAAGAAAAAGGAGGAAGTATGGAAGATATGAGTAATATGACAAGCTTAAAGGCAAAGGTGCTGACAGCAGCCCTGCCTTATATCCAGAAATATAACGGCAAAACCATTGTGGTAAAATACGGCGGCAACGCCATGATCCATCCCCTGCTGAAGAAAGCAGTGATGAGCGATATCATCCTTCTGACACTGGTTGGCATCAATGTGGTGCTGGTTCACGGCGGCGGCCCCGAGATCAGCGGTATGCTGAAACGGCTGGAGATCCCCTCCCGCTTCGTTGACGGCCTCCGCTATACCGATAAAGAAACCGCAGAGGTGGTGCAGATGGTGCTTTCGGGGAAAACCAATAAGGATCTGGTTTCCCTCATCGGCCAGCTGGGCGGCAAGGCTATCGGCATGTGCGGCATCGACGGCGGCATGATCCAGGCGAAAAAGCTGGAGGGCGACTACGGCTTCGTAGGCGATATCACAGGCATCCAGACCGCCCCCATCAACCATGCCCTCCACCATGGCTATATCCCCGTGATCGCAACGGTGGGCACAGATGCGGAGGGCAATGTGTATAACATCAACGCAGACACCGCCGCCGCAGAGATCGCAGCGGCACTGCAGGCGGAAAATATCATTACACTGACGGATATCCCCGGTCTGCTGCAGAATGTGGACGACCCCGATACCCTGATCCCTCTGGTGACCATGGCGGATATCCCGAAGCTGATGGAAGCGGGCATCATCTCCGGCGGCATGATCCCTAAAGTGAAAAGTCTGGAAAGAGCCGTAAAAAGCGGCGTGAAAAAAGCCGTAATGATTGACGGCAGAATCGAGCATTCCATCCTCATCGAGATCTTCTCCGATGAAGGGATCGGCACGATGTTCGTCGCAGAGTGACCTCTGCGGCAAAAAAGAAATAGAAACGAAAGAAGGGATATACATGACCTTTGAAGATATCAAAAAACTGGATGACGAATATGTGATGCATACCTACGGACGCTATCCGCTGGCCATCGAAAGCGGGAAATCCGCCACCTGCTTTGCCCCCGACGGCAAGGCATACATTGATTTCACCAGCGGCATCGGCGTAAACTCTTTGGGCTTTTCCGATGCAGGCTGGGTGGCAGCCGTCACCGCACAGCTGCATAAATTTCAGCATATTTCCAATTTGTATTATACAGAGCCCTGCGTACAGGCGGCAAAGCTCCTCTGCGAAAAAAGCGGCATGAAGAAGGTATTCTTCGGCAACAGCGGCGCAGAGGCAAATGAAGGGGTCATCAAGGCAGCAAGAAAATACTCCTTCCTGAAATACGGCGCAGGCAGAAATAAGATCGTGGCACTGGAAAACTCCTTCCACGGCAGAACCATGGCAGCCCTTTCCGCCACAGGACAGGCGGCCTATCACGATTTCTTCTTCCCCTTTGTGGAGGGCTTCGTTTTCGCAAAGGCCAATGATATCGAGGATACCCTTGGAAAACTGGGGGACGATGTCTGTGCCGTGATGATGGAAATGGTGCAGGGGGAAGGCGGCGTGCTTCCGCTGGAAAAAGATTATGTGCAGGCGGTATATCAGGCCTGTCAGCAAAAGGATATCCTGTTCATCGTGGATGAGGTGCAGACAGGCATCGGCAGAACAGGCTCCTTTTACAGCTATCAGCAGTTTGATATCCTCCCCGATCTGGTTTCCTCGGCAAAGGGACTGGGCGGCGGCCTGCCCATCGGTGCGGTGCTGTTCGGCGAAAAAACGGAAACCGTTCTTGTCCCCGGTGACCATGGCTCCACCTTCGGCGGCAACCCCGTTGTCTGCGCAGGGGCAGTGGAAATCCTCCATCGTATGGACGATGCCTTCCTTGCAGAAATAGCCAAAAAAGGGGAATATATCAAAACAGAACTGCTGAAAATGAACCATGTGACGGATGTGGCAGGCATGGGCATGATGCTGGGCATCGAGCTGGATACGGAGGTAAAGCCCATCGTGGATCAGCTCATGGAACAGGGGCTTCTGGTGCTGACGGCAAAGCATAAAATGCGCCTGCTGCCTCCGCTGACTATCACATACGAAGAATTAAAGAAAGGATTAGATATTTTAAAAGAAACTTTAGATAAAATCTGATCTCTCTCGCAGAAGCGGATGCTTCTGCCATTCGGGTCGAGGGGGTGACCCCCTCGTGGGGTTTGGGGCAAAGCCCCAAAGAAAGGAAGGTATATTATGAAGCATTTTCTGAAATTATTAGACGTAACCACAGAAGAGATCTATGAGCTGCTGGATCTGGCGGCAGTGATGAAGCAATATGTGAAGGAAGGCAAGGAGCATCATTTCCTGAAGGGCAAAACTCTGGGCATGATCTTTGAAAAATCCTCCACCAGAACAAGAATCTCCTTTGAAACAGGAATGTATCAACTGGGCGGTCATGCACTGTTTATCAGCGCAAAGGATTCCCAGATCGGCCGCGGCGAGCCCACACAGGATACCGCCCGTGTCATGAGCCGTATGCTGGACGGCATCATGATCCGTACCTTTGAGCAGTCCGAGGTGGAAATGCTGGCGGAATACGGCTCCATCCCCGTCATCAACGGTCTGACGGATTTCTGCCACCCCTGTCAGGTCATGGCAGACCTGCTCACCATCCGTGAGCATAAGGGCAAGCTGGAGGGGCTGACCATGTGCTATATCGGCGACGGCAATAATATGGCAAACTCTCTCATCGTCGGCGGGCTGAAGGTGGGCATGAAGGTGCAGATCGCCTGTCCTGCGGGCTATCATCCCGACCCCTCCGTGCTGGCATTTGCCGCAGGGTACCCCGATCACTTCACCCTGACCGATAAGCCCATGGAAGCCGCAAAGGATGCCGATGTGGTCATCACCGACTGCTGGACCAGTATGGGACAGGAGGAAGAAAAGAAAGCAAGAGAAGAAGCCTTTGCAGGCTATCAGGTGAATAAAGAGCTGATGGCTGTGGCAAAGCCCGATGCCATGGTGCAGCACTGCCTGCCCGCATATCGGGAGCAGGAGATCACCACAGAGGTTTTTGAGGCCCATGCCGATGAGATCTTTGATGAAGCGGAAAACAGACTCCATGCCCAGAAGGCTGTGCTGGTAAAGCTGCTGGGATAATACAGAACCGCCTTTTTCAAGGCGGTTTTAGGGTGTCGACTTTGTCGACACCCTGAAAGCATCTTCGGATGCTTTTTCTTTTGGAAAATGCAGAACAAAGGAAGGGGGGGAAAATGAACCAGATTTTATTTGATTATCATTATGGTATGGAAGCAGAACAGTATGCTTTTTTTCGGATACCGAAGATATTGATGACTGATCCGATATTTAGGAAGTTATCGCTGGAGGCAAAAGTATTGTACGGTATGATGATGGACAGGATGGTTCTGTCTGC
Organism: Bacillota bacterium; assembly: GCA_030526765.1. Classification (GTDB taxonomy): domain Bacteria; phylum Bacillota; class Clostridia; order Lachnospirales; family Anaerotignaceae; genus Anaerotignum_A. The sequence continues at coordinate 345 of JAUNCB010000084.1, read as the reverse complement.
CAAAAATGGTTGGAGGGATGAGACAGGAAGAATCTATATTTATTTCACCATAGAGGAAATTTGTGAAAGTTTTAATTGTGGGAAGGACAAGGCTGTAAAAGCATTGAAGGAATTGGAGAAGGACATTGGTCTGATCGAGAGGAAAAAACAGGGACAAGGAAAACCAACTATGATTTTTGTAAAAAATTTTACAAGAATTATAGAGGAAGATACTGGAGATGCTGATTTAGACTTCGGTAATCATGATGAAAGACCTTTTGGGAGAAGGATGCATTCTTTATCTGTCAGTGATGTAGTGGTATTACATCGGAACGGAGAGAAAAAGGCATTTTATATTGATGATTT
>JAUNCB010000351.1 GCA_030526765.1 Bacillota bacterium | reverse complement strand
GGATGGATCGGCACTGAATGTGACCATTCAGAAATATTATACGCCGAAGGGAACCTCTATTCATGGTGTTGGCGTTGTGCCCGACCATGAGGTGGCGGTATCCGAAAAATATGCAGGTACAGCAGCCTCTGCGATTCCGCCGGAGGAAGATGTGCAGCTGGAAGTGGCAATGAATATCCTGGCACAGAAGATGAACTGAGAAATACGGTATTATAATAAGAAGTTTCACGATTTTTCGGAAACGGCTTTTCAAGGAGCGCAGAGTTCGCTATACTGGAAAAAAGATGAAAAAACAAAGGAGTGGCGGTATGTTAAATTTCATGAGTTTCGGTGAGAATATCGGTATCGATCTGGGCACTGCCACAGTTCTGGTATATATCAAGGGGCAGGGCATTGTGATCCGGGAGCCGTCTGTGGTTGCGATAGATAAAGACAGTAACACCATTCTTGCGGTAGGGGAAGAGGCGCGGCGTATGCTGGGCAGAACGCCGGGGAATATCGTTGCCATCCGTCCGCTGCGGGAGGGCGTTATTTCCAATTATGATGTAACGGAAAAAATGCTGCAGTATTTCATTGAGAAGGCTATGGGGAAACGCTCCTTCGTGAAGCCGACCATAGCAGTCTGTGTGCCCTCCAGTGTGACAGAGGTGGAAAAAAGAGCGGTAGAGGATGCTACCCGTCAGGCGGGGGCGCGCCGTGTGCATATTATAGAGGAACCGATTGCAGCAGCCATTGGTGCAGGGATAGATATTTCCAGAGCCTGCGGCAGTATGGTGGTGGATATTGGCGGCGGTACGACAGATATTGCGGTGATCTCTCTGGGGGGAACGGTTGTAAGCCATTCCCAGAAAATCGCAGGAGATAACTTTGATGATGCCATCATCCGTTATATGCGGAAAAAGCATAATGTACTGATCGGGGAGCGTACGGCGGAAGAACTGAAAATCAAAATCGGAACGGCATTTGCCCGTACCATTCCCGTTACGCTGGACGTAAGAGGCAGAAATCTGATCACAGGGCTGCCGAAAAATATCACTGTGACTTCGGAGGAAATGCATGAAGCACTGCAGGAATCGGTAGAGATCATTGCAGACGCGGTGCATGGTGTGCTGGAGCGGACACCTCCGGAGCTGGCGGCGGATATTTTTGAGCGTGGGATCGTTATGACCGGCGGCGGCAGTCTGCTCTATGGACTGGATAAGCTGATTCAGAGCAAGACCGGTGTGCATGCCATGGTGGCAGAGGATGCGGTAAGCTGTGTTGCCATCGGCACTGGGTGATATATCGAATTCATATCGGAAGCAACGGAGGAAACGAAGGAGGAAAAACGCGGATTTGATATCAGTGGTTTGTTCCGTAAGAAATAAGGAAGATATTCCAAAGAGAGAAAACAGGGTGTCAGCAAAGCTGGCATCCTGTTTTTGCAAAATATCTCTGCGAGTGAAAAAAAGTGAAAGAATGACACACAAATAACAAATTTATCTGGGGCGAACAAAAACAGAAGAATGTCTTTTTGGAAAATAAGTGGCATTCTGGCTGAAAATGGAAAGAAATC
>JAUNCB010000083.1 GCA_030526765.1 Bacillota bacterium | reverse complement strand
TGGCGGTTACAACGGTTGCAGGAAATGCACCCATTGAATATACCTTCAAAAACGGCCGTAACATCATCGATTATATTGGTGCAGATGTTCCCGTTTATCAGGGTGCTGCAAAACCTCTGATGCGTGATCTGGTAACAGCAGCGCATATTCATGGGGAAGACGGCATGGGCGGTGTAGTGCTTCCCGAAAGCAAACAGCCTGTGGAAACAGAGGCTGCATGGGATGCGATCTATCGTCTGGCGAAGGAACACAAAGGCGAACTGGTACTGATCGCTGTTGGTCCTATGACAAATATTGCCGTTGCACTGGCAAAATATAAAGATCTGAAGGATCTGATCAAACACATCGTTATTATGGGTGGTGCTGCGATCGGCGGTAATGTGACACCTTGTGCGGAATTCAATATTTATGAAGACCCCGAGGCGGCAGAAATGATGTTTACATCCGGTATCCCCGTATATATGTGCGGTCTGGATGTAACAATGGAATCTTATCTGACACCGGAAGAGGTGGAACGACTGGCTGCACTGGGCAGCAAGGAAGCAACCCTGTTCCATGGTGTGGTACAGAAAGCACTGGCTTTCTACAGAGATCTGCTGCACAGACCCGGTGTGGCACAGCATGACCCCTCTGCCGTTCTGTATGCGGCATATCCCGAAATGTTCAAAGGGGAATGGTGTGGTGTCCATGTAGAAACAAAGGGCAAGATCACATCCGGCAAAACAGTAACAGACCTTTACAGCGACAAACAGTTTGACGAACACAATACCTTTATTGTAACAGAAGTAGATCGTACTGCTTTTGTAAACAAGGTTGTTGAACTGATGAGCAAATATTGAAAAAAGAAAACCGGGGGTTGACCCCGGTTTTTTTATGAAAGAGGGATGAATATGAAAAAACATCTGTATTTTCCTTCTTCTGACGGAAAAACAAAACTGCATGCTGTGATCTGGCAGCCGGAGGGAACTCCTCGTGCCATTGTGCAGATCGCCCATGGTATGGTGGAATATGTAGAACGCTATGCAGGGTTTGCGGAATTTCTGAATAAGAATGGAATCCTTGTGGCGGGTAATGACCATTTGGGCCATGGAGCATCCTATACAGAAGAAAAAGAAAAGGGCTATTTTTCGGCAAAAAAGGGGGATATTGTTCCTTTGCAGGATATGCATCGCCTGACCCTGCTGCTGCAGAAAAAATATCCCGATATCCCGCATTTTCTCTTTGGACACAGCATGGGCTCCTTCTTTACCAGAAGATATCTGTGTATGTATCCCAATGAGATAGACGGTGCTGTCATCTGCGGCACAGGCTGGCAGCCCGAGGCAATTCTTCGCGGCGGCCTTGCGCTGGTGCAGGGGATTACATTGCTGAAGGGAGACCATTATCGCTCCATGCTGATAGACAATATGGCATTCGGCTCCATGAATAAAGCCTTTGCACCTAATCAAACCGATAAGGACTGGCTTTCCAGAAATACAGAGGAAGTGGAAAAATACATTGCTGACGATAACTGCGGCTTTATTTTTACACTGAATGGCTATCGAACCCTGTTCTGCAATATGCTTCTGGCACAGGACAGAGAATTGATGGAAAGAATGGATGAGGATCTGCCGATCCTGTTTATTGCAGGGGAAAAGGATGCTGTCGGTGATTTTGGGAAAGGTGTAAAAAAGGCTGTTAATGCCTTTTATGAAGCAGGCATGAAGGATGTGGAATGTATCCTTTATCCGGAATGCAGACATGAGCTGATCAATGAGCTGAACAAAGAAGAAATATTCCACGATGTGCTGGAATGGCTTGAATTCCATATGTAAAAAAAGGCATCTACTTTTCGGTAGATGCCTTTTTTCTTGTAATTATCTGGACTGGTCGTATTTATAAATTGCTTCCAGTGCAGTCAGAATTTCATTCTTTTCGCCAACCATTGCAAGGTTTTCACCGTCTACGTAGCTGCCGATGCTTTCAGAGGTATCACCGTCATAGGGTACCACATTATTCAGGATAGATGCGGTTTTTACACCTCTCAGGCGGCCAATGGTAAAGAGGGCAGCCGTTTCCATATCGGAGCCGTAGACACCCTGTTCTGCCCAATAGGAATAGATCTCATCCTCCGCACCTGTATAGAAGCTGTCATGGCTTCTGGCAATGCCCACACGATAGGGGAAGCTGTTTTCCTTTGCAGCAGCAATACAGTGGAACATCAGGTCTGCATCGGGAACAGCGGGATATTTGGGATGGATATATGCTTTGGATGCACCATCATCCCTAACAGCACCATTTACAATCAGAATATCGCCCACCTTCAGATCGGGCTGCAGGGTACCGCAGCTGCCGATACGAACCATAACATCAACGCCGATATTGTGAAGTTCTTCCACCGCAATGCCTGCGGATGCGCCGCCAATGCCTGTGGAAATGGCAAGCACACGAACGCCTTTATATTCCCCCACAAGAGAACGATATTCTCTGTTAAAGGCAAGCTCCTGTACATTTTCCAGAAAAGGTGCGATCCGATCCAGACGGGCAGGATCCCCGGGCAGAAGTGCATATTTCACCTGAATCGATTCATCCAGCTGGATGTGAGGCTGTGTATTTCCCATAAAAAATTCCTCCTTTATCTTCATAAATCTTCTTTCTTTAATGTACATGATTTTGTTCAGAAAAGCAACGAAAAGCGTATGGGAAGATTTGAAGAATCAAAAAAGGTATGGTATACTAGACACAGTATGTTCGTCATTTAGGAGGAAAAAATAATGTATGTTTTTATTCTGATTCTTTCCGGCATCCTGCAGGGGTGTATGACATCTCTGAATGCACAGCTTGGAAATTATTACAGTCTCTTTGGGATCTGTTTTTTTGTACATATCATTGCAGCCGTTTTGCTGGTGCTTTACATCAAAGGCATTGAAAAAAAGAAAATGGTATTTGCAGGCGCACCTTGGTATGTATATCTGGTTGGCTTTATGGGTGTAGGTATGGTTGCATCCAGCAGCTGGGTCACCCTTCGGATCGGCGCAACAGCAATGATGAGCCTCTCTGTGATCGGGCAGATGGTTTCCTCTGCACTGGTGGATCATTATGGCTGGTTTGGTGTGGAGAAAAAGCCTTTTTCCATGAAGCAGCTCCCTTGCTACGGGCTGGTTCTGGCGGGCATTCTCTGTGTTGTGAACGGTTAAGGAGGAGTAACTATGATATTTTATCTGACGGCTGTTGCCAATGGATTTCTGAATACCATCAATCGTATGACAAATGTAAAAGCAAAGCAGTGTCTGGGAACCACAAACGGAACTCTGATCAATTATCTGGAAGCAACGGTGATTGCTTTTCTGCTGATCTATCTGACAGGCAATGGTGCTGAGCTGAATCCGGAGCATATCAGAATCGTGCCTCCTGTATTTTATCTTGGCAGTATCTGCGGACTTGTGGCAATGATCTTTATTGTGATCGGTACACCGAAAACAGGTGCAATGCTTTCCTCCATACTGATGCTGGTGGGACAGCTGAGCACCTCTATTGTAATGGATTATATCTTTTTCGGAGAATTCAGCATGATTCGTGTGATCGGTATTTTTCTGATCATTGCGGGTATTGCATGGAGAGATCGATTGAAGGAAAAAACGGAGAAATAAAGAAGGGAGAGAAACAGATGAAAAAAGTACTATTTGTTGATTGCTGTATCCGCAGAGAGGGTTCCCGCTCTAAGGCTCTGGCGGAGCATTTTCTGGGGGAAATCAAAAAGACAGGGGAATATGAGGTGGAAACACTTTGTCTGATGGATGAAAACCTTTCTTATTTTTCGGAAGGCTTTTTCCTGCAGCGGGAAGCCCTTCTGGAAAAAGGAGATTTCGAGCATCCCCGCTTCCGTTATGCCCACCAGTTTGCTGCAGCAGATAAGATCGTGATGGCGGCTCCCTTCTGGGATCTGAGCTTTCCTGCTTTGCTGAAGGTATATATTGAGAACCTTTGTGTGGATGGAATCACCTTCCATACAGATGAGCATGGGCTTCATGGCTTATGCAAGGCAGACCATCTGGTTTATCTGACAGCCAGAGGGGGCATTTATAAGGATTCTCCCATGGAGCAGGGCTCTCGTTATCTGGAACAGATGGCTGCATTCTTCGGCATTGAGAAATATGATTGTGTGGCAGCGGAAGGACTGGATATTGGCGCATGGCCTGTGGAAGAACTGATGGATAAAGCAAAAGAGGAAGCGGAAGCCGTTGCAAAGGCTTTCTGAGAAAGAAGGGCTGATTATGGAAAAGACAATGAAAGCGGTTGTATATAAAGGAAAAGGCGAGGTCGCACTGGAAGACAGACCGATGCCCATGCTTGAGCAGGATACCGATGTTATCGTAAAGGTAACCTTATCCAGTATCTGCTCCAGTGATCTGCATATCAAGCACGGAGCTGTACCCCGTGCCAAAGAGGATACGGTTCTGGGTCATGAATTCGTTGGTGTGATCACAGAGGCTGGCGCAGGAGTAAGAAAATTCAAGGTTGGTGACCGTGTTTCCGTAAATGTGGAATCCTTCTGCGGTGAATGCTATTTCTGTAAACGGGGATATGTAAATAACTGCATCCATGGCGGATGGGAGCTGGGCTGCCGTATTGACGGCGGACAGGCAGAATTTGCCCGCATTCCCATGGCAGATCAAGCGTTAACACTGATTCCTGAGGATGTAACTGATGAAGCGGCATTATTCAACGGAGATATTCTGGCAACAGGCTACTGGGCAGCACAGGTGGCAGATCTGAAGCCTGCGGATACAGTAGTGGTACTGGGTGCAGGCCCTACAGGGATGTGTACCTTAATGAGTATTCGTCTTTACAGCCCCGCAAAGGTGATCGTGGTGGATGTAAGCGAAGAACGTCTGAAGCTGGCAAAGGAACAGGGTCTGGCTGACGTGACGCTGAATGCCAATACAGCAGATATCGAGGCAGAGGTTCTGAAGCTGACGGAAGGCCGTGGCGCTGACCGTGTATTCGAGGTGGCAGGCACAATGGGTACCTTTGAAATGGCATGGAAGGTTGCAAGACCCAATGCCATCGTTGTTGTTGTAGCACTGTATGAAGAGGCTGTTTCCATCCCTCTGCATCAGATGTACGGCAAAAATCTGACCTTCGTTACAGGCGGTGTAGATGCCAATTCCTGCGAGGAGATCATGACGATGGTACAGAACGGCAAGATCGATACAGGCTGTCTTATTACCCATAAAAGACCCTTGAATGATGTCATGGAAGGATATCATGTTTTTGAAAACAGACTGGATGGCGTGATCAAATGGGTCATCACGCCTTATGAAAGATAAATAAGGATCAAAACGGTATGGTGGAGGCTGCTATACCGTTTTTTGTTAGGATGTGAGAAAAATGAAGCTGTTTCATATCAGTGACCTGCATATTGGAAAGCGGGTACATGAATTTTCCATGCTGGAGGAGCAGAAGGAGTTATTCCATAGTATTCTCAAGCAGATAGAGAAAGAAAAACCGGATGCACTGCTGATCACAGGGGATATTTATGATAAACCTGTACCCCCTACGGAGGCCGTTCGCCTTCTGGATGATTTTCTGACGGCACTGTCGGAACGGGATATCCATACCTATCTCATTGCAGGAAATCACGATTCTGCCCAGCGGCTGGAATTCGGTAAAGAAATATTCGGCAAAAATCAGATTCACATTGCAGGCAATGTGTCAGAAAAACTAGAACACTTTACGGAAATGGATGCATACGGAACGGTGCATATCTGGCTGATGCCATTTTTCAGACCTGCCCATATCAATGGTCTGTATGCGGAGGAGAACTGTTCCTCGTATCAGGAGGGGGTAGAGCTGCTGCTGAAGCATACAGAAATCAATCATACAGAAAGAAATGTCCTTCTGGCACATCAGTTTGTTACATGGAAGGGCAGCGTTCAGCGAAGCGACTCTGAAACCATGTCCGTAGGCGGTGTGGAT
>JAUNCB010000082.1 GCA_030526765.1 Bacillota bacterium | reverse complement strand
GTCAGCGAGTCTACAGCACTGGTGCTGTCGTCAAAAATGATGATATCGGGCTTCTGGATCAGTGCCCTTGCAATGGAAATACGCTGCTTCTGCCCGCCGGAAACATTGACACCCCGCTGCCCCAGTTCTGTATCATACTGATCGGGCAGCTCCATGATAAAATCATGGGCCTGTGCAGCCTTTGCCGCCGCAATGATCTCCTCCTCTGTGGCATCGGATTTTCCCCAGCGGATATTATCCCGAATGGTACCCGAAAAGAGAATGGTTTCCTGCAGAACAACGGCTACACGCTGTCTGAGATTTTTTATGGAATACTCCCTTACATCTACCCCATCCAGCAGGATCTGCCCTTCTGTAACATCATAAAGACGAGGCAGCAGGTTTACCAAAGTAGATTTACCGGAGCCTGTTTCCCCGAGGATACCGATGGTTTCCCCCGGCTCTGCCGTAAAACTGATGTCCTCCAGCACTGCATCGCCGCTGCCCATTTTATAGCGGAAGGATACCTTCTGATATTCCACTCTGCCCTTTCTCTCCGCAGGAAGCTTCGGCTCTGCAGGGTTGGTAATGTCCACCTCTGCGTGGATAATTTCCATGACACGGTCTGCAGATATTTTTGCTCTGGAAATGAACATGAAATTCATTGCCATCATCATGGTTGCCATCATCATCTGCATCAGATAGGTGATGCATGCCATGATTTCTTCCACATTCATTACACCCGCCTTTGCCTGTAATCCACCAAACCAGAGGATGGCGATGATCGTTCCGTTTACCAGGATCATCATAACAGGCATCATCAGCATCATGATTTTAAAGGCACTGATGGTGGTATTCTTATAATCTGTATTTACATCGGAAAATTTCTCTGTTTCATATTCCTTTCGAACAAAGGCCTTTACGACACGAATCCCCGCCAGACACTCCCGCATGACCGTATTTACCTTATCCAGTTTTTCCTGTACCAGCTTAAATTTCGGCATAGCGATCCGCAGGATGAGAACCACGGCAACGGTCAGTAAAACCACAACGGAAAGAAACATCAGAGCAATTTTGCTGTTGATGCTGAATGCCATAATGATACTGCCTACGCAAAGTAAGGGCGAGCGCACCATCATCCGCAGGCACATCATGATCACAAGCTGGATCTGGGTAATATCATTGGTCAGCCTTGTGATGAGGGAAGGCGTGGAAAAGGTATCAATATTATGGAAGGAAAAGGTCTGTATTTTTGCAAAGGCCGCCCTTCTCAGATCTGTACCCGTTTTCTGGCTGGCGATGGCTGCAAAGATCAGACAGCCGATACCGCCTATAATACCAATGATAGAGATTACTACCATCAAAATCCCCAGTTTCCAGATCAAAGCCGTATCTCCGCCGCCTACCCCAATGTCAATGAGATAGGTCATGATCTTCGGCATGGATAACTCGGCAGCAACCTCCAATAGCATCATGATCGGTGCCAAAATCGCCATATTTTTATAGGGTTTTAAATAATTCAGAACATCCTTCATTCCGTCACCTCTTAATCATATCCATTAAAAAAAGTCAGGCATCAAGGGATGATGCCCAACAGTTTTAGTTTAACACAATCTACCTGATTGTCAATGAATTCAGCTGGATATTTTAAGATAAAACAAACAGAAACATAAAGAGAATATGAAATGCCGTACCGATCATAACAAAAACATGAAATATCTCATGAAAGCCGAAGCCTTTCAAAAAGGCGAGATTCGGTTTTTTCAGCCCATAGATCAATGCACCGACCGTATAGGCAATGCCGCCTGTCAGAAGAAGGAAAAACCCACTCCAGCCGACTGCATGCAAAAGAGGCACAAAGGCAGTAACAGAAAGCCAGCCCATCACCACATAGATCATGGTGGAAAGCCATCTGGGTGCGCCCATCCAGAAAATCTTCATAAACATCCCTGCGATGGCAATGCTCCAGATCGCCGCCAAAAGGATGGTGCCCCATTTCCCTTCCAGTGTAAGCAGACAAACCGGTGTATAGGTTCCTGCGATGAGTACAAAAATCATCATATGATCGATCCGCCGCAGGAAGGCAATTTTTTCCGCAGAAAGACAAAGGGTATGATATATGGTACTGGCACCATACAGCAGCATAAGAGAAAAACTGAAAATCAAAAATGCCGCCATTTCCCTGCCTGTATCACAAAGCTGCAGCATACCGACCGCCGCAGGGAGTACCATCAAAAAGCCGATAAAATGTGTCAGCGCACTGAGGGGATCTCTTACCCATATTTTTTCTTTTTTTGTCAGCACCATTTCCATAATGACACAACCTCCATGACATGTAGTATTTGATACTATATAACGAATTATTGATATACTATCATATTATCCTTCTTATTTCAATAGAAAAAAATGACAATATCTTGCTACCTAGTTTAAAATACTATATAATATAGAGAATAATGAAACTGTATTCCAATTCTTTCCAGTCCGAGGTGAATAATATGAACACATTTCAGGAGATGGTGGATAAATTTGCCGCTCAGATCCGTTCATCTGATATAATCGAGATCGACGATATTCCAAACATTGATTTATACATGGATCAGGTTACGACCTTTATGGATAAGGGGCTATCTCAGTATAAACGCAATGAGCAGGATAAGGTTCTGACCAAAACAATGATCAATAACTATACAAAGGCAAAGATTTTTCCGCCTCCGCTGAAGAAAAAGTATACCCGCAGCCATCTGATGCTGCTGATCATGATCTATCATCTGAAATCTATCCTCTCCATTAAAGATATCGGTGTTCTTTTTGATTCCGCTTTGCGGGAGCCCGATAAGAACAAACAGGAAAAACAGATCGAGCTGATCTACAGAGGCTTTGTCGCACTGCAGAAATCCACGCAGAAATATCTGGCAGACTCTGCAGAGGGCAAGCCCGATGAATCCTATTATGGCAGAGAAAATATCGTAGAGTTTCAGAATGATGAAATGAAGCGTATCATGGTCACACTGGCACTTGTTATTCGTGCCAATGAAGAAAAACGCCTTGCAGAAAAGGCACTGGATTCCTATTTTTAAAGCAAATACAATAGAAAGATTCGCCCTGCTGCGAGTCTTTCTTTTTTTGCATAAAAAAACAGCAGTTTTTAAAAAACTGCTGTTTTCAGATTCAGAACAAAGTAAGCTGATTTGTTTCCGGAATGCCATCCAGCACGCCGTTTTCCTTCAGCATATCGATCAGAGAACGACCTAAGGAGGTACGCTCCTTCAATTCCTCAATGGTATGGAATTCCCCATCTTTCCGCCCTTCCACGATACTCTGTGCCGCATTGACACCAAGTCCCTGTAAAGAACTGAAAGGAGGCAAAAGGCCTTCTTCTGTGATCTGGAAATTCCTTGCATCGGAGCGATACAGGTCAATGGGTACAAAGCGGAAGCCTCTGGCATAAAATTCCACAACGATTTCCAGAACCGTCTGTTTACTTTTATCCTTTGCCGTTGCCTCCTGCCCCTTTGCATGGATCTCCTTGATGGCTTCCTTTGCCACATCGATCCCCCTGCACATACAGGAATAATCGAAATCATCACAGGCACGAACAGAGAAATAGGATGCATAATAGGCTTCGGGATAGTTGATCTTAAAATATGCAATACGGAATGCCATCATAACATAAGCCGCTGCGTGGGCCTTCGGGAACATATATTTGATCTTCTGACAGGATTCGATATACCAATCCGGCACATTGGATGCCTTCATATCAGCAATATCCTCCTCTGTCAGTCCCTTCCCTTTTCTTACCTTTTCCATGATCTTAAAGGATTTCTTTTTATCCACACCCTTATTGATCAGATAGATCATGATACTGTCACGGGTGGAAATGGTTTCCTTCAGTGTGATGGTTCCATTTTCAATGAGGGTCTGGGCATTTCCCAGCCAAACATCCGTACCGTGCGACAGACCGGAAATACGCAAAAGGTCTGCAAAGGTCTTTGGCTTTGTATCGATCAGCATTCCTCGAACGAATTTTGTGCCGAATTCTGGGATACCCAGCGTACCTGTTTTACAGTTGATATCCTCTTCTGTTACCCCCAATGCTTTCGGGGATTCAAAAAGAGACATGGTTTCGGGATCTCCAAGGGGAACCGTCTGGGGGTTCACGCCTGTCAGGTCATACAGCATACGGATTACGGTAGGATCGTCGTGCCCCAGCAGGTCAAGCTTCAGAAGACGGCCTGAAATGGAATGATAGTCGAAATGGGTCGTTGTAACGGCGGAGTTCACATCATTGGCAGGACGCTGAATCGGACAGAACTCATGAATATCATGGTCACTGGGAACGACCATAAGCCCCCCCGGATGCTGTCCTGTGGTACGCTTCACACCGGTACAGCCATCCGTCAGACGCTGCACCTCTGCATTGTGAGGCTTCATCTCTCTGGCATCAAAATACTTTCTGACAAAGCCATAGGCTGTTTTATCCGCCAGGGTACCAATGGTGCCTGCCTTGAATACCTTGCCCTTCCCGAATAGCTCTTCCGTATAGGCATGGGCTCTCTGCTGATAGTCACCGGAGAAATTCAGGTCAATATCCGGCTCCTTATCCCCTTCAAAGCCAAGGAAGGTCTGGAAGGGAATATCATGTCCGTCCTTATTCAGCCTGTGTCCGCAGACAGGACAATCCCGATCGGGCATATCACAGCCGCTGGCCTCTTCCATGGCATAGGATTTTACAGTCTCGGATTCAAAATCCGAGTATTTACAGTTGGGGCAAATATAATGGGGCGGCAGAGAGTTTACCTCTGTGATACCCGCCATATTCGCGGCAAAGGAGGAGCCTACAGAGCCACGGGAGCCCACCAGATAGCCATCCTCCACAGATTTCCATACCAGTTTCTGGGCGATGATATACAGCACCGCATAGCCGTTGCTGATAATGGAATTCAGTTCTGTTTCCAGCCTGTCTCTTACAATTTCCGGCAAAGGATCTCCATAAATGGAGATGGCCTTATCCATGCAAATCTGCCGCAGCTCATCATCCGCTCCTTCGATTTTAGGAGGGAAGGTTTCATCGGGGATGGGCTTGATCTTTTCAATTCGATCCGCAATCAGATTCGTGTTTGTAATAACAACTTCCCTTGCCTTCTCCTCACCCAGATAAGCAAACTCCTTCAGCATTTCCTTTGTGGTACGGAAATACAAAGGTGCCTGATTATCCGCATCATCAAAACCCTCTGCTGCCATAATGATACGGCGGAATGCCGCATCCTGCGGATCGATGAAATGGACATCGCAGGTCGCAACAACAGGCTTGTTATGCTGATCCGCCAATGCAACGATCTGTTTATTGATCTGAATAATATCTTCTTCGGAATGAATATTCTCCACTCTAGGGGAGTCGATCATAAATTTATTGTTGCCCAATGGCTGAATTTCCAGATAATCATAGAAATTGACCAGTTCTTCAATGCGCTCTGTGGGCTGATGATCCAGCAAAGCCTTATATAATTCGCCCGCTTCACAGGCACTGCCAAGAATCAGCCCCTCCCGCCGTTTCAGCAGCTCGCTTTTGGGGATACGGGGACGTCTTCTTGCGAAATAATCAATATGGGAAAGGGATACCAGCTCATACAGATTCCGCAGCCCTGTGTAATTCTGTGCCCGAATGATGGCATGGTATGCCTTCAGTTTGCTGTGATTGATGGTTCTGCTGGAGTAAACATTGATATCGTCCACATGGAAGATTTTTTTCTCCACCAGCATATCGATAAAGATACGGAATACCTCTGCTGTTGCTTCTGCATCGTTTACCGCTCTGTGATGCCCCTCCAGAGATACCCCCAGATAGTCACATACCAGATTCAGCTTATGCTTATTCAGCTCGGGCAAAAGGGAGCGGGAAAGCTCCAGGGTATCCAGAACTGTATTTTTCACTTCGATTCCGCACTTACGGGAAGCATTTACACGGATAAATCCCATATCAAAG
>JAUNCB010000081.1 GCA_030526765.1 Bacillota bacterium | reverse complement strand
AGCAGCCGCAGCCCCAGCCGCCGCAGCAGCCTCAGGGGCGGTTTCCCACAAAGGATAATGTATATAGTCTGCAGCAGGAACGGCTGAAGCGCCAGCAGGAGGAAGCGGCAAGGCAGGAGCGTAATGCCGCCTATCATTTTGACCATACCATCGGGCGCAATGCGGTGGAGGAGCAGCTCAGGGTCAGTGCAGGGAAAAAACGGACAGGCAATATGCTCCTGCCGCTGATCGTGTTTGCCATCATTGCCGTGTATCTGTTCGGTCAGCTCTTCCTTCTGGTTTCCAAGCGCACGGATGTGGATGTGGAAACCGTTGCCTACGGCACCATTGATACGCCCCAGATTTATGACGGGCTCATCCTCCGAAAGGAATATGTGGTAAACAGCAGCCGCACAGGCCAGCCCTTTTATCAGTATTCGCAGGGGGATTATGTCTCCAAAAATGCAGTGGTCTGCGTGGTGAAGGAAACAGGCACAACGGAAAAGCTGGAGAAGCGTCTGGATCAGATCGATCAGGATATTCTCAAAAGCCAGAAAACCAGAACAGACCTTTCTGCCTTTTCCGAGGATATTGCAAGACTGGAGAATAATGTGAGCCGCACGGTGGAGGCTTATGCAGGCCGCTCCATGCAGGAAAATCTTTCCTATATGTACACCATGAAAAGTCAGGTGGAATCCTTCATGGATCAGCGGAACGAAATCTGGCTGACGGAAAATGTGGAAAGCCTTTCTCAGCTGACGGAGGAAAAAAACACCTTTGAAAAGCAGCTTGCCCAGAGCCAGAGTGCCATGACGGCATCGGCGGCAGGCATCCTCTGCCTCAGCTATGACGGACTGGAGGAGCAGTATCATCCCGATATGGCGAAGGATGTAACGAAAAAAGAGATCGGCAGTGCCAAAACCCAGTATATCTCCAAGGCAAAGGGAGTCAATGAGGGCGACCCTGTCTTTAAGGTGGTGGAAAGCAACGAATGGTCTATCGTTGCCTATCTGCCCAATACGGAAACTGCCACATGGGCAGCGGGCGACAGAAGGGGCTTAAATCTGCTGACGGAGGACGGCACGGTTGAGATCGAAGGGCTCGTCAGAAGCCTGGAGTTGGGGGAAAAGGAAACAAAGGTGGTTTTTTCCACCTATGAGCATATGGAAGCCTTCATGGAGGACAGAATGGTCTCCTTCAGTCTGGAGGGGGCTGTGCAGGAGGGGCTGAAGATCCCCAACGGCGCCATCGTGGAAAAATCCCTCCTTCGCATTCCCAGAGCCTGCCTGACAGAAAGCATGGGTAAGGACGGCGTGCTGAAGGTGGACGGAGAAAAGACCCAGTTTGTGGATCTTTCCATCATCACCAGCGATGATGAAGCAGTCTATATCGAAGGCAATGACGGCACCCTCAAAATGGGAGATGTTATCGTCAAGGGAACGGGAGCCAATGCAGGAAATCATGTGCTTTCCGAGCTTTCTCCCCATGCAGGGGTCTATGTGGCAAACAGCTCCGTGGCAGATTTTGTGGTGATCGATATTCTGGAGCAGAATCAGGAATATGCCATCGTAAAGGCAGGCACCATCGTCGGTCTGCAGCCCTTTGACACCATCGTTTCCGATGCGAAAAATATCAAAGAGGGCGACAGCATTTATTAAAGGAAAAAAAGAAGGGGAAAACCCCGTCAGAGGATAGAAAGAAGGCAGAAAAAATGAGCGTTGCGGAAAATATCAGAGAGGTTGAAAGAAAGATCGCGGCTGCGGCGGAAAAAAGCGGCAGAAAAGCGGAGGATATCCTCCTGCTGGCGGTCAGCAAAACAAAGCCCGTGGAGCTGATCGGCGAAGCGGTGCAGGCAGGCTGCATTTCCCTTGGGGAAAACAAGGTGCAGGAGATCATGGAAAAATATGAGCCCATGATGGAATATGCCCCCGCAGGGGAGCGGATCCACTGGCATCTGATCGGCCATCTGCAGACCAATAAGGTAAAATATATCATCGATAAGGTGGATATGATCCACTCTGTGGAAAGCCTGAAGCTGGCAGAGGAGATCGAAAAGCGTGCGTCCCAGAAGGACATCGTGATGGATGTGCTGGTGGAGGTGAATATGGGCGGCGAGGAAAGCAAATTCGGCGTTTCCCCCGAGGAAACGGAAGCCCTTCTTCGTGCTTTGGCACAGATGCCTCATATTCGCGTCAGAGGGCTGATGACCGTTGCGCCTTTTGTGGAAAATCAGGAGGAAAACAGAGAAGTTTTTCGTCAAATGAAAGAATTACTGGTTGACATGAACAGTAAAAAAATTGATAATATAAAGATGGATACCCTGTCCATGGGTATGACGGGCGATTATGAAGTTGCCATCGAGGAAGGGGCAACCATCGTCCGCGTGGGAACAGGGATTTTCGGTGAAAGATATTATCCCGCAAAAGGATAAGGAATAGAGTGCGCATAGGAGGATATAACCGTGGCAAAGCTTTTTAACAAAATGAAAGATCTGATGTTTGGTGAATACGAAGAGGACGAATACTACGAAGACGAATACACAGCAGCACCTGCCCCTGTCAGAGAGCAGTCTGCCTACAGCCTGCGGGATGCAGACAGAGAAATGGAGCTGGTGCAGCCCTCCCGTAAATCCACAGGCAAGGGCGGCAACAGTGCGCAGGTTTACAGCGTGAACACCAATGTGACCATGCGTGTGGTCATCATCAAGCCCGAGGTGTATGAGGATGCACAGGAAATCTGCGATCAGATCAAATCCAACCGTCCCGTGGTGGTAAATCTGGAAAAGGTGGAATACCCCGTGGCACAGCGCATCATGGACTTCTTAAGCGGCACCTGCTATTCTCTGGAGGGCTCCATTCAGCGTGTGGCAAACAATATTTTCATCATTGCCCCCGGCAGTGTGGATATTTCCGGCGATTTTAAAGAAGAATTAAAAACAAAAGGCGTTCTGCTGCCCTGGATGAACAGCGGCAGCGGCAGATAAGGTGGTTTTGTAAATGGAAGCATTGCTGGTACAGGCAATCGGTCTGTTTTTCTATTTTCTGGAGATCCTCATTTTCGTGCGGATCATCCTTTCCTGGTTTGTACGGGGGTATAACAGCGGCATCGGTCGCTTCCTCTATGCCATGACGGAGCCTCTTCTGGGACCTGTGCGTGAAATGGTGGACAAGTCCCCTCTGGGCGGCGGCTATGGGCTGGATTTCTCCCCCATCTTCGCACTGATTTTAATGCGTCTGGTGCAGACACTGCTCATCAGTGCCGTGCAGCTGATCTTCTGAGAACATGGACAGACAGGCATTATTGAAAAGTGTCCCCGAAGGGGAGGAACGGCTTCTCTTTGCGAAAGCGCTGGATCAGGCATACCTTGCCTTAAAGCGCAGAGAGCCTGCCTTTACGGACTTCATGGATCGGGCAAAGTGCGCCCGTTTTCGGGAGCGTATGCAGGGCATAAGGGAGCTTCGGGTCACCCTGTTCGGCGGCACGGAGGATTGTGAAAGACAGCAGATGGGCTTTTTTTCGGAGGAGATCTCTTCGGAGGAATTTCCCATCCGCATCATCCAAATCAAACGAAAAAGCAGAAAATTCGGGCAGTCGGATCTGAGCCACAGAGATTATCTGGGCTCCATCCTCGGACTGGGCATCGACCGCGGTAAGGTGGGCGATATTCTGGTGACGGAGGAGGGGGCAGTGTGCTTTGCGGCGGAGGAGATCGCGCCCTACATAACGGCTGTGCTGGAGCAGGTTTCCCGTACTGCGGTAGTGGCAGAGGAGGTTCCCTTTTCTGCCGGTGTCATCCCCAAAAGGCAGACAGAAATCGTGCGCCTTACGGTGGCAAGCCTCAGGCTGGATGCCGTGGCGGCGGAGGCCTTTCATCTTGCCAGAGGCAAGGTGCAGCCCCTCATCCAGAGAGAGTTGGCACAGGTCAACTGGAATACGGTGACCAATACCTCCCATCCTCTGCAGGAGGGAGATCTGGTTTCTGTCAGAGGCTTTGGCCGTTTCCGCATCATAGAGATCGGCGGCAAAACCAGAAAAGACAGAACCGCACTGGAAATTGAAAAGTATATCTAAATACTTCATCTAAAAAGGAGGGTTTCATGTGATCACACCCAATGACATCGCAACCAAGGATTTTAAGAAAGTAGCAGTCGGCTATTCTCCTGAGGAGGTAGATACCTTCCTGGATGATATTTATGAGGATTATGAAAGGCTGTATCAGCTGAGCCTGATGGAAAAGCCCAAGGCAGAGCCTGTGGCGGCACCTGTGGGCAGCACAGAGCAGTTCAAGAATCTGGAAAGATCCATCGAGCGCACCTTAAGCTTTGCAGAGGCAGCGGCGGCGGAAACAAAGGCGGCAGCCCAGACAGAGGCGGAAGCCATCTTAAGTGCAGCAAAAAGCCAGGCGGCAGAGATCATCAGCGGTGCCAGAGCAAAGGCATACGAGCTGGAGCAGGAGATCACAGCCCTGGAAAGCCGTTACGAGCTGATGAAAACCAGAGTGAAGCTGCTTTTGTATGCAGAAATCGAGCTGCTGGATAAAAATGAGATCCTTGCGGAAAAGGAAGCAAGGGCAGAGGAAACAAAATAAGAATGAACAAGCTGCGGCAGAAAAAGCAATTTTTCAGCCGTGGCTCGTTTTGCGTTTATGGGAATCCAAATATTCGCCCCAAAAAGAGAAAAGGGGCGGAAATCAGTTTGGAAGGAAGGATGGAATCTGATGTTTTTACCGATACTGGCAGCGGTGGTGCTGATCCTTTTGGATCAGGGCACAAAGCTGTGGGCACTGGCAAGTCTGAAGCCCATTCATAATATGACTTTGATGGAGGGCTTCCTGGATCTGACCTTTGTGGAAAACAGAGGGGTTGCCTTCGGGATGTTCAGCGGACAGCGGTGGTTTATCCTCCTGCTGACGGGCGTGATCGCCGTGGGGCTCATTTATTTTTATATGACACTGCCGAAAAAGAAGGAATACCGCCCCGTACGGGTGGCTCTCGTGCTGATTTTGTCGGGGGCTGTGGGCAATATCATAGACCGCCTCTTCCGCGGCTATGTGGTGGATTTCTTTGAGTTCACCTTCTTTGAATGGCCTGTGTTCAATGTGGCGGATATTTATGTGGTGGCAGGGGTCATCCTGCTGGCATTTATGATACTCTTTGTAGTGAAGGATGAGGATCTGGAGCTGAGAAGGAAAAAAGGATGAATCGTATGGACTATTTTACATTTGCAGCGGAAAAAGAGGACGTGGGAACCAGAATTGACGTGTTCCTTGCGGAAAATATGGAAAACCTGTCCCGCAGCGGGGTGCAGAAGCTCATCGAGAGCGGAGAAATTACCCTGAACGGCGGGAAAACCAAGGCAAATTATAAGCTGAGGGAAAAGGATGTGATCGATGTATCTCTGCCTGAGGCGAAGGAGGTGGAGATCCTTCCCGAAAACATCCCTCTGGATATCCTCTATGAGGATCAGGATGTGATCGTGGTGAATAAACCCCAGGGTATGGTGGTGCATCCTGCACCGGGTCATACCAGCGGCACACTGGTCAATGCCCTTCTCTATCACTGCGGCGCGGAGCTTTCGGGCATCAACGGGGAGAAACGCCCCGGCATCGTCCATCGCATCGACAAGGATACCTCGGGGGTGCTGATGATCGCCAAAAACGACAGAGCCCATCAGTCTCTGGCGGCACAGCTGGCGGAGCACAGCATCACCAGAAAATATATCGCCGTGGTGTATAACGGTTTCCATGAGGACAGGGGTACTGTCGATCAGCCCATCGGCAGAAACCCTAAGGACAGAAAGAAAATGGCGGTGACGGAAAAACACAGCCGCCATGCAGTGACCCATTATCGGGTGCTGGAGCGGATGGAGAAATTCACCCTCATCGAAGCCCAGCTGGAAACGGGCAGAACCCATCAGATCCGTGTTCACATGACCTATATCGGCCATCCCCTGCTGGGAGACCCTGTGTATGGCCCCAAAAAGCAGCCCATCTCTC
>JAUNCB010000350.1 GCA_030526765.1 Bacillota bacterium | reverse complement strand
GCTGTATCCAGCACATCCTCCATGGTCTCTGCCAGAACGAAGGTCATCCCTTCTCTGATTTCTTCCTCGATCTCCTTCAGATCCTTTTCATTTTCCTTAGGCAGCACAACGGTATGAATGCCAGCCTTCTTTGCCGCCAGCACCTTCTCCTGCAGGCCGCCGATAGCAAGCACTCTGCCGCGAATGGTAATCTCCCCTGTCATGGCAACATCACTGCGCACAGGGATCCCCGTCAGGGCGGAAAGCATGGCTGTTGCCATGGTCACCCCTGCGGAGGGGCCGTCCTTGGGTGTTGCCCCCTCGGGAATATGGATATGTATATCCTTCTTTTTATAGAAATCGGGCTCCAGCTCATATTTTTCATAGCCTGCACGGATGAAGCTGATGGCAGCCTCCGCAGACTCCTGCATCACCTTGCCCAGATTGCCTGTTACCTTGAATTTTCCTTCCCCGGGCATACAGTTCACTTCTACGGAAAGGGTGGTACCGCCCACCTTTGTCCATGCCAGCCCACGCACAATGCCCACCTGAGGCTTTTTGCTGATGGTTTCGGGCAGGAACATCCTTGTACCCAGAAGCTCCTCCAGATTCTTCGCAGAAACCGTCATGGATTTCTTTTCGCCGGAGAACAGGGCTGTTACCGCCTTGCGGCATACCTTGCCGATGGCACGCTCCAGCTGACGCACCCCCGCTTCTCTGGTGTAGCCGTCAATGATAGCTTCCACTGCATCTGTTTTGATCTTCAGCTGCTTTGCTGTCAGTCCGTGGCGTTTTCTCTGCTTTGCCACCAGATGCTCCTCTGCAATATGCAGTTTTTCCTGCGCAGTATAGCTGGACAGCTCGATGATCTCCATTCTATCCCGCAGAGGGCCGGGAATGGTATCCAGACTGTTTGCCGTACACATGAACAGCACGGCAGACAGGTCATAGGGCTGTTCCACAAAGTGATCTCTGAAGGTACTGTTCTGCTCGGGATCCAGAACCTCCAGCAGGGCAGCCGCAGGGTCACCGTTATGGGAAATCCCCAGCTTATCCACCTCATCCAGCAGCATCAGCGGATTGATGGTGCCTGCCAGCTTCATGGCATTGATGATGCGTCCGGGCATTGCGCCGATATAGGTTCTTCTGTGGCCGCGGATCTCCGCCTCATCCTTCACGCCGCCCAGAGACATTCTGACATATTTTCTGTTCAGTGCCTTGGCAATGGAGCGGGCAATGGAGGTTTTCCCCACACCTGGAGGCCCCACCAGACAAAGGATGGTCGCATTTTCCTCAGGTGCATTCTTCCGCACCGCCAGATGCTCCAGAATACGCTCCTTCACTTTTTTCATACCGTAATGGTCTTCATCCAGAATCGCCTTTGCCTCAGGCAGATCGAAGGTTTCCTCTGTAGTTTCTGTCCAGGGCAGAGAAAGCATGGTTTCGATATAGGTTCTGGAAACATTGGATTCGGGAGAGGTTACAGGGATCTTCAGCATACGGTCGATCTCCTTCTCCACAATATCCCTTACATAATCGGGAGGGTTCTTTTCCGCTAGCTGGCTGCGGTATTTTGCCGCATCGG
>JAUNCB010000080.1 GCA_030526765.1 Bacillota bacterium | reverse complement strand
ATAGATCAGCTCTGAGATGGGAAGGATAGAAAAACCTTTGTTTTTCAAGCCTTTCAGGATCGTATCCAGCACTTCTGGCGTATACTTTGCATCGTTATGAAACAGGAGGATGGAGCCATTGCCCAGATGTTTGTGATTCAGAACCTGATCGATTTCCGCCTTTGCTCCCTTTTCCTGCCAGTCCAGACTGTCAATATCCCATTGTATGGTATAATATCCATTCTGTTCCGCCGTTTCTATGACTGTATTATTATATTCTCCAAAGGGCGGGCGGAACAGCTCCATTTCGATGCCTGTCAGCTCTTTTACCAGTTGGTGACATTTCTGTAGTTCCGCTGAAATCTGCTGAGGGTTAAGCTGTGCCATATGGGGATGGGTGGCAGAGTGATTGCCCAGATCATGCCCTGCGGCAGCGATTTTTTTAACTTCTTCGGGGTATTTTTCCACCCAGTATCCGCAGAGGAAGAAGGTGGCTTTTACATCATTTTCCGCAAGGATGCGAAGCAATTCGTCGGTATCATCTGCACCCCACGGTGCGTGTAAAGAAAGAAGAAAAAGAGGGCAGCCTTCTGTGGGAAGGCTGCCGTTATTATTTTTTAAGGGATCATGTCTTTTTTCTGAAGGGGAGCTGTTCTCTTTGCAGACAGCCCAGCGCCAGCAGAAAAAGAAGATACAGGATGCCCATTCCTGCCAATGCTCCCAGAAACAACAGCTTGGAGGGCTGAGAAATACGGATCAGATATTTGATCAGCAGCCCTGCAGCGGCACCTGCCAGAAGAGGCTTTCCGAAGCAGTTCGGAAAGGAGGGGGCGGCGCCTGTTCTTTTCCAGAGCAGATAAAAAGAGGAAGCATCCGAAAGGGCAAGGCTCAGAAACCACCCCATCAGGAAGGCTGCAATGCCATAGGTCGGCATGAAAAGCCAGAGGAATGCAATGCTTATGACGGAGGAGAGGATATTATTCCAGAACAAAAGCATCTGCTCTCCCAGGCCATTCAGCAGTCCGCTCAGGGTAGTCTGGGCGTAGAGGAGGGGACATAGGAAAGCCAGAGGGAAAAGCACCTGCCCCAATGCAGGGCGATCATATACAATGTAGCAGATCTCCTTGGGAAAAACAGCGAAGAGTGCAGTAGCACCGAAGCCGACGATGGCGGTAAAGAGAAAGGATGCGGAAACGGTACGCTGGATGCGGCTGTCCTGCTTTACGGCACTGGCTTCGGATATTTCGGGAATCAGAGAAACAGAGGCGGCCAGCAGGCAGGAGGAGGGCAAAAGGATAAGGGGGAGAGCCATGCCGGTCAGTTCCCCGTAGGTGGCGAGTGCCTGTGCTGTATCCTGTCCATGGAGCTGAAGCTGACGGGGAATCAGCAGATTTTCTGCTGTAGAAAGCAGGGAGGCAGTGATGCGGGATGCGGAAAGAGGGACTGCCATAGTCAGGATCATGGAAAGGGCGGAGAAGGAGGAAAGGGAGGGCTTTCGTGTCAATCCATGCTTTCTTTTATAGTGGAGATACCGCCAGAGGGTGAAGCCGCAGGAGAACAGCTCGCCCAGAAAAATACCTGCAACGGCAGCAAGGCAGGCGTAGGAAAGTCCCAGCGGAACAAAAATACCTGCCAGAAGATAAATGGTCAGGATGCGGGTGGTCTGTTCCAGTACCTGAGAAAGCGCAGGAGTCAGTGCCGCCTGCATACCGAAAAAGAAACCACGAAAGCAGGAGCCTGCGGACATGAAGGGGATCGCCAGAGAGAGAAGCTGCAGCGGATGACTGGCCCGTCCATCCTTCAGCAGATGGCAGGCAATCTCCTCTGCACCCAGAAAGAGGATGGCACTGACAAGAAGACTGAGAAAAAGAGAAAGAGAGACGGACTGCTTGACAATGCGGCCGACATTTCCATCCTCTCCGCGAATATGCTCCTGTGCTGTCAGGGTGGAGATCGTGGTGGTGAAGCCTGCGGAGGTGATGCTCCAGGTGAGGGCATAAACGGGCATGATCAGCTGATAAAGGCCCATTCCCTCCGCACCGATGGTGTTGGATAGATAAACCCGGCTGAAGAAGCCCATGCATCTGGTGATCAGATTGGCTGCAGTCAGGATGATCGTTCCGGTAATGATGTTTTTTCTGCCCATGAAAAGCCTTCCTTCGCAGATAGATTCTTCATCACTATATGGAGGAAGGTGAGGAATTAGAAGCAGAAGGATGTTAAGAAATAATAAAATATAATAACGTAAATACAAAAAAATTCATTATTTGTATTGACAGAACAAATGCGTTACGATATAATCAAAACATCAAAAGTACATAGAGCCAGATGAAGTAAAAGGGAGATTTCCTCAGCAATCATACATTATATCATTTTTTCTTTGAGGAAAACCGATGGAGCAATCATAAGAATGAGCCGTTCTTATGAGAAACTTTCAGGTACAAAGACCTTTTATGGATGGGACTCTGGAAAGTGCTTGGTTTTACCAAAGCCGCCGTAGAAGTAATGCTTTCAGGTAGAGATACAGAGGACATATAGGCAAAAGGATTTTATTTGTTTGCCCGTATATTCTTTTTTTGCCCCCTGAAGATGGTGGATTATGGTAAAACAGTTAAAAAAAGGAGGAGAAAAAATGAGTAACAACACAACAGAAATGAAGAAGGAGCTGGGCGTATTTTCTGCTATGACAGTCGTTGTAGGCTGTGTAATCGGTTCCGGTGTATTCTTCAAACCCACAGCAATGTACACAGCAACAGGCGGTGCGCCCGGTCTGGCGATCGTCGCATGGATCATCACATCTCTGATGTGTCTTTGTGCAGCAATGACCTTTGCGGAAATTGCAATTCTGATGCCTGAAACAGGCGGTATGCCCGTATACCTGAAAAGAGTATTCGGTGAAAAGGTTGGTTATCTTTGCGGCTGGATGCAGACAGTGATCTTTTATCCCGGTCTGGTAGCGGCTCTGGGTGTAGCAGTAGCGAATCAGGCAAAACTGTTCCTGGGTGACGGGCTGGTAGTACCCGTAGCAATGGCTTGTATTCTGATCATGGTGATCCTGAACTGCCTTGGTGCAAAGGTTGGTGCAGCGGCACAGAATATCTTTACAGTAGCAAAACTGGTTCCTCTGGTACTGATCATGATCTTTGGTTTCCTCAGAGGGAACGGCAATCCCATCTTCGATCCCATGCTGGCAGATGGTCTGAGCTTTGGCTCTGTATTAGGTCAGCTGATGATTGCTGTACTGTTCGCCTTTGAAGGTTGGACAAACGTTGGTGCCATTGCCGGCGAAATGAAAGATCCCGGCAGAGATCTGCCCAAGGCTGTTGTTGGCGGCGTGGCAATGATCATGGCTGTATATGTGATCATCAACCTGGCATATCTGTGGGTGCTGCCTGCGGATGTAATGATGAATCTGGAATCTCCCGCTTCTGCAGTAGCAATGGAAATCTTCGGCGACATGGGCGGTAAATTTGTATCCGTTGGTATCATGATCTCCGCCGGCGGTGCTTGTAACGGCTTTATCCTGTCCGGTTCCCGTACAGCACTGTACATGGCAGAACAGGGTGACCTGCCCTGCAGCAAAACACTGGCAAAAATCTCCAAAAACGGTGTTCCTGCCAACTGCATCTATCTGATCGGTATTCTGGGTGCGATCTATGCACTGTCCGGTCAGTTCGACCTGCTGACCAATCTGGGTACCTTCGTAGGCTGGGTATTCTATACACTGACCTTTGCGGCAGTTATGGCATACAGAAAACAGGCACCCAACGTGGAACGTACCTATAAAGTACCTCTGTATCCCGTAATTCCCATTATCGCGATCGTATCCGGCTGCTATGTTCTGCTGAACCAGCTGTTTATGTCCGGTATGACAGCAACAATGATCTCTGTCGGCGGTATTGCGCTGGTACTGATCGGTCTGCCTGTCAGAGCGATTTTTGCAAAAAAGAGATAATAGAAGAAGCCCTGATTTATAACTTAAAAACGTTTGCTTTCTTTATAAATTCCCCCAAAAAGGCGTATCATGAATGTGATACGCCTTTTGTGTTTTTCAAAGACAGAATAATATTTTATCCGATGGAAAATAGTGAAATGAAAAAACAAGGAATTTTTGGTATTTTTGTTGCATCTTTCATAAAAATCAGAAAAATCGGAGTTGTTTTTATGGTATTATTTTCGATGGTTAAGAAAGTGTTAAGGAAAAAATCGTGATTTATCACCAGAGACTTGACAATTTTTGTATAATCTTAGATAATTTAATATGTTAGGTTATGCGAAAATGGCTGATACTATGCAAATTTCAAAAAAATGAGGAGGATCAACGGTACCGCTGACCCTTATTTTCATGTGTATAGAAGAGTCGTTTATCAACGCAGAAAAAAATGCTTGTGCAGTAATGTTGGTTTCATGTATTTATTATTGTTTCTGCTGTGGATGATCTTTAACGGCAGAGTGACACTGGAAGTGTTTCTCTTTGGCGTTGTGATCTGCGGCTGGCTGTACTGGTTCATTTCCAAGTATATGGGCTACAGCTATAAGGATGAGCTTCGCTATGCAAAGAAGCTTCCCCTTTATCTGAAATACGCTGTGGTTCTGGTTTGGGAGATATTTAAGGCGAATGTGGATGTAATTAAGATCATTCTCTCTCCTAAAATGGAAATTGAGCCTGCGATCGTAACATTCCATACAGATCTGGAAACGGATGCGGCGCAGGTGGTGCTGGCAAATTCCATCACACTGACGCCCGGAACCTATACAGCAGTTCTGGAGGATGGTGACTATGTTGTTTGTGCGCTGGATAAAAGCAAATTCGGGGAAGGTCTGAATGATTCCGTGTTTGCTGACCAGCTGAGAAGGTTGGAGGGTAAAAAATGAGCGAAACAATGCTGTTTATATTAGAAGTCGCTCTGTGCGTGCTGGCTGTCTGCATGATGCTGGCATTCACCCGTGCAGTAAAGGGGCCTCGTTTTACAGACCGTATCGTTGCCATCAATATGATCGGCACGATGACAACAGCAGCCATCTGTATTCTTGCTGTGTATCTGAGTGAAACGGCGCTGATCGATGTATCTCTGGTGTATACACTGCTGTCCTTCCTGGCGGTAGTTGTGATGTGCCATGTTGTTACACTGCATCATAAAGGCAGAGAGCTGCACCTGAGCAGAGAAAGACAGAAGGAAACAGAAGAGGAGGCGAAGGAAAAATGCCGGTAAGAGAGATCGTTGCGGCGGTTTGCATCATCATTGGTCTGCTGGTTGTGATCTGCGCCACCTTTGGTGTGTTCCGTCTGAAATATGTGCTGAATAAAATGCACGCGGCAGCCCTTGGCGACACAATGGGTCTGTTTTTTATCGTACTTGGTCTGATCATTCTGAGCGGTAATGTGTTCATTATTGCAAAATTTATTCTGATCATCCTGTTCTTCTGGCTGTCCAGCCCCATTGCGACACATATGATCGCAAAGGTAGAACTGCTGACCAATCAAAATGCGGAAGAAAGGATGAAGGAAAAATGAGTGATTTTAGTATAGCAATCCAGATGATTCTGGTTGTATTTCTGATTATCAGCGCCATCGGCGTTTCGGTTACGAAAAACCTGTTTATGGCGGTTATCGTTTTTATGGGCTACAGTTCCATCATGGCGGTGGTATGGCTTTTTTTAGAATCCCCCGATTTGGCGATTACAGAAGCTGCCGTTGGTGCGGGGATCGATACGGTGCTGTTCTTCCTGACATTGAAGAAAGTACACGCACTGAAAGGCACAAGGGAGGGTTGATGATATGAGTGAAAATAAATCCTTCTGGGTAAAATTGAAAGGCTGGGTCGATGGGGACGAGGTCATCTTCGATGCAGACGAATATATTGCCGGCAGAGAGAAAACGGATAAGGTGCTGGGGGAAGAATTTCTGGGTGAAAAAAAGAACCAGATGGAAAGGATCCGTTCCAATTCCACCTTATATCACGTACTGTCTGTGCTTATCACGGCTTGCTTTATTATTGTAATG
>JAUNCB010000079.1:2520-5995 GCA_030526765.1 Bacillota bacterium | reverse complement strand
CGGGATACGCACCAGAATACTGGTACCCTCTTCTTCCTTACTGGTAACACGAATGCTGCCCTTATGCATCATAATGGTGCTATGGGTAATGGAAAGCCCCAGTCCGGTCCCGCCGGTTTCTCTGTCTCTTGTTTTATCCACCCGATAGAAGCGTTCAAAAATACGGCCGACTTCCTCCTCGGGGATGCCGATCCCCGTATCTGCTACGGTGATAAAGGCATGCTGATGGTCTGCATCCAGTGTGATTTTTACTATGCCACTCTCTGCCGTGTATTTGATGGCATTATCCACCAGATTGGAAATAGCAAGGGAAAGCTTCATTTCATCCATATCCGCACGGATCTCCTTCAGATACTCCGTCTGCAGTGCAATCTCCTTGGCCTGCGCCAGCGGCTGCAGCCGTTTCACAATGTCTGCCAGCAGCTGATTCAGATCGCCCTCCGCAAAATTGAGGGGAAGCTCCTTCTGATCCAGCTTAACCAGTGTCAGAAGGTCATTGATGATCGCTGTCATACGGTCTACCTCGGAATTGATATCATGCAGAAATTCCACATACATTTCCTTGGGCACATCCTCCTGCAGCAGGATGGATTCACTCAGAACCTTTACGGAGCTGAGCGGTGTTTTCAGTTCATGGGATACATTGGAAACAAACTGCTGGCGGGTGGATTCCACCTTTTCCAGCTGATCTGCCATCTGATTGCAGGCAATGGCAAGGTCTACCATTTCATTGTGTACCCTTTCGCTGACCTTGACCCGCTGCTCAAACTGTCCCTCCGACATTTTCTGGATAACGCCGATCAGATTTTTCACCGGCTCCGTGACCGCCTTGGAAATGGCGATCATGATCGTCAGAACAACGATCACCACCGCCGCCAGCACCAGATAAGAGGTGCTGCCGATATCTCCGACCGTATCGTGTACATCCTGCATATCGTCTACGATCAGAACCACGCCGGCTCTGCGGTCTGCCGCTCCCATAATGGATGCCGCCGCATATACCGTGCCATTATCCTGCTCTCTTGCTGTATCCTTATCCTGCAGTGCCTGTATGACCTCCGGCAGCAGGTAAGTCTTTCCGATATTTTCATATCCCGTATCGTAGATCACCATACAGGAGGAATCCAGAACCATAATACGATAATTCTGGCTCTGGCTGGTTTCCAGCATCAGCTCTTCCATATCCATCCTGCCGCTTTTATCAAAAAGAAAGCTGGAAGATGTCAGCTGACCGGAAATCACATTCGCCTGGCTGAGCAGCTCTTTCCTGCGTTCCTCTACAAAATATCCCTGTACGGAATGGATCATGGTGCTTGCCAGAAGCAGCAGCGGAATGATACCCCCTGCCACATAGGCACCCAGAAGGATCCACCGAAGCGAAAGGAAAGGGATCTTTTTCTTCCGATTCTCACTCGTTAAAATAGTAACCAACTCCCCATTTTGTAAAGATATATTTTGGTTCACTGGGATTTTCTTCGATCTTTTCTCTCAGACGGCGCACATGTACATCCACTGTCCGCACATCACCGGGATAATCGAAGCCCCATACAGTATCCAAGAGCTTCTCTCTGCTGTATACCTTGCCGGGATTTTCCATCAGAAGTTCCAGAAGGTCAAATTCCTTCGCTGTCAGATTCACCTCTCTGCCGCTGACAAAAACCCTTCTGCTGTCAAAGGAAAGCTCCAGATCTCTTGCCTTCAGTGCATGCCTTTCGGCAGGCTCCGCAGACACCTTTTTCACGCTTCTGCGCAGGATCGCCTTGATCCGTGCTTTCAGCTCCAGAATATTAAAGGGCTTTGTGATATAATCATCTGCGCCGTATTCCAGCCCCATAATCTTATCCATATCCTCCCCTTTGGCAGTAACCATGATGATGGGGATCTGGGAAAACTCTCTGGTTTCCCTGCAGACCTGCAGACCGTCCATTTTGGGCAGCATAACATCCAGCACCACCAGATCAAAGTTTTTTTCCTTGATATACTGCAGGGCTTCCTCCCCGTCATAGGCAGGTGTAACTTCCATCCCGTCCTGCTCCAGAGAGAATTTGATCCCTTTTACGATCAATTTCTCATCATCCACGACCAATATCTGATAAGCCATTTTTACAGCCTCCTTATATTTCCTCTCATATTTCCTCTACCGTAATCTGATCCTTGATTTCCTGAAAGGTCTTTTCCCCGATACCCGATATATTCATGATCTCCTCGATGGAGGAAAAGCCCCCTGTTTCTTCTCTGTATGCTATGATATCCGCTGCGCGCTTTTCTCCGATCCCCGAAATGCCGATCAGCTCCTCCGCAGAAGCCGTGTTCAGGTTTACCTTTCCCTTTGTCTCCGGTTTTCCCGCAGGCTTTATAAATTCCTCTGCAGAAATTTCTGTTCCCATTTCCAGCCTGCCCTGATGAAACTGATAGCTGTAGCCCATGCCGCAGAGCAGAAAGAGAAATAAAACTGCCAGAAATCGAATCTGTTCTTTTTTCTTTCTTTTGGAAACCATTTTTTTACGCAACTTTAATCAAAACCTCTTTTTCTTTTTTTCAATATCTGGTATAATTCTTTCTTGTGTGTATAGATATAGTGCACAAAATTATCCATTATGAATCATAATATCACATTCGATATATTTTTTCAAACAACTTACAGGAGATTCCAAATGAAAACAAGATTTCTTTCCATGCTGCTTGCTTTCACAATGCTCTGCCCCATTTTTTCTGCTTATGCAGAGGAACTGTCTGCGGAAAGCAGTGCGCCTGCCATCAATGCGGAAACCGCCGTTCTGATGGATGCAGCCAGCGGCAATATATTATATGAAAAAAATGCCCACCAGAAAATGTACCCTGCCAGCATCACAAAGCTGATGACGATTTTACTGGCACTGGAGCACGGGGAACTGACTGACGAGATCACCTTCTCCCACGATGCGGTTTATTCCATCGAATTCGGCAGTGCCCACATTGCCATTCAGGAGGGGGAAACCCTGACGCTGGAGCAGGTGCTGCGGGCAATCATTCTGCGTTCCGCCAACGAAGCCTCCAATGGTGTAGCTGAGTATGTGGACGGCTCCACGGAAGCCTTTACCAAACATATGACAGAGCGGGCAAAGGAGCTGGGCTGTAAAAACACCAATTTTGTGACAGCCAACGGTCTGCATAACGAAAACCATTATACAACCGCCTATGATATGGCACTGATCGCACAGGAGCTGCTCACCCTTGATACCTATCGCTCCATGATGAGTGAAACCTATTATGAGATTCCCCCTACCAACAAGCAGGAGGAGACCCGCTACCTTCACGGACAGCATCAGATGCTGAATGAACCCTCTGCGTATTACTATGAGCATGCCATCGGCGGAAAAACCGGCTTTACATCGGAGGCGCTGAATACACTGGTGACCTATGCCGAAAAGGACGGTATGGAGCTGATCGCCGTTGTCATGAAATGCAATGCCGCTGAGCATTATACAGACACCAA
>JAUNCB010000079.1:0-2510 GCA_030526765.1 Bacillota bacterium | reverse complement strand
CCTTTTCGACTATGGCTTTGCAAATTTTGAATCCAAGGTGCTGCTCTCCGGTGCGGCATATACAGAACCTGTCACAGTAACGGAACTATATAATGAAAAAACCGTAGAAAGAGGCGAGATCACAGTTGCTCCCATCGAGGATATTTCTTATGTACTGCCCAAGGGAACTGATATTTCCTCCACCACGGTTGAAATGAATGTTCCAGAGACCATAGAAGCCCCCGTGACTGCGGGACAGGTGGTCGGCAGCATGAAGGTATTCCTGAACGGGGAATATCTGAAAACCGTTGATCTTGTAACGCAGGATACCGTTGATCTGCTGACTGCTGCGGAAAAAGAAGACCTTGATGATGCTGCCTTCTTCGGTTTGATCAAGAAAATCGGCATCGGTATTGGGATCCTGCTGCTTCTTCTGATCCTTCTGATCTGCATCACCCGTACCATCGGCTATATCCAGTATCAGAAACGAAAAAAACGCCGCATGGAACGGCGCAGACGGGAAAGACTCCATCAGGAAAGACAAAAACGGGAAATGCACATGGAATAAACAAAACGGATAACTCTCCTTAAATATCAAATATCGGAGACTTATCCGTTTTCTTTTTATCTGATCTTTAATTTTGCCATCAGGACACGGTTTCTTTCCAATACACGAAACAATGCAACCCCACAGCAGGTAACAGAAAGGAATTCCCCCAGTGCTACCATCCCCATGCTCAGCCACAGAGGGCTGCCGAACAGATATAATTCTATTCCGATGAAGGCATTACAGAACACGATCCACAGACTTGCAGAAACAAGGCTTTTCGCAAATCGTGTCACACAAAACATGGCCGCTGCCGTACAGGCTGTGCCAAAGACAATATCCATGATGCCAAAGGGGCTGAAGCAATTTGCAAGAAAGCAGCCCAGAATCAGTCCCGGTGCATATTTCTTATCGATGTATGCCAGAAGCATCAGCATCTCCGAAAAACGCACCTGCACCAGACCAAAGCTCAGCGGTGCTACCATCAGTGTCAGCACCATATAAACGGCTGCCACCATTGCTGTTACCACAAGCAGTTTTGTATTCTTCTTCTTTTTTTCCATAAAAAAATGACCCTCCCTGTTTTATTATTTATCGAGATGGTTCAGATCCCAAGGTCATATTCGGGATCCTTCGCAGGTACATCTCGTTTTATGAATTTCCGTCTCACTGCAATCATTTCCCTTTGGAAATTGCAGATTCCAATGAAACCCCCGCATTCCCTGCGGGAGCTTCGTATGTATACTTGATCAGACTGTGCCGATTATGCCAGCACTGCAGCCAGTTCTTCCACTGCTGCCCCTTCATCTCTGCCGTCTGCTGTGATCACAGCTGTCTGGCCTTCCTGCATATTCAGAGCAATGGTACCCATGATGCTCTTTGCGTTGATTTTCTTTTCATTCACGCTTACATAAATTTCTGCTTCATATTTTCCTGCGGTCTGTACAAAATACGCCGCCTGTCTTGCATCCAGCGCGGATTTGATAACGATAGATTTCTGTGTCATTCTGCTTCTCCCTTATCTTCTCTTAGCTCTTCAGCAATGCTGCTGATTTTACGCAGTCTATGATTGACTCCGGATTTTCCGACCGGCGTCGTCAAATATGCACCAAGTTCCTTTAAGCTCTTATCCGGATATTCCAGCCGGATACGGGCAATCTCTGCCAGCTGCTCCGGCAGGCTTGCCAGCCCGATGGTTTCTTCGATATACTGAATATCCTCCAGCTGCTTCACTGCTGCACCGACCACCTTATTCAGATTTGCCGTTTCGCAGTTTACCCTGCGGTTGATGTCATTTCGCATTTCCTTGACGATGCGGACATTTTCCAGATCCATCAGCGCCAGAGGTGCTTCCATCACATTCAGCAGGTCTACGATCTGTTCGCCCTCCTTCAGATACACCACATAGTGTTCCTTCCGTTCCACTACCTTTGCATCCAGACCAAAGGAATTGACCAGATCCCGCAGCTGTTCTGCTGCGGACAATTCTGTCAGAACAAATTCCAGATGGTAATTTTTCTCGGGGTCACTGACCGAGCCAACCGCGATAAAAGCGCCCCGCAGATAGGCTCTGCGGCAGCAGATGCTGCTGACAACGGGAGAATAGATCCGCTTTTCCTGACGCAGTATCCCATTTTCCGAAAACAGGATGCCTGTCGCCCGAAGCACACTCTCCGCCTGAGAAAAATTCCTGACAGCAAGCGTATATCTGCGCCCGCTGCTTCTTACAGATATGTCCGCTATAATATTAAAAGTATTTTTCAATAATGTAAAGCATTTTTTCGCGACAGTAAAACTGTCCGTCTGTATTTTTAAACAAAATTTTCCGCCGAAACAACCAGTCTGTCCACAGATATTTACAAGGGCTGCTGTTTCCGCAATTTCGCAATGTCTTCCATTTCCAAAATGAAGGGATAACTCACCCTTAACCTTAGACGAAAATGACAAATTTATCCCTCCCCTTCTATTCTAAGTATAAGCAAAG
>JAUNCB010000078.1 GCA_030526765.1 Bacillota bacterium | reverse complement strand
GGATCGTATGGTGTGTAGGCAGTTAACTTGGCGCTGATCTGTTTGGTATATGCATGACCGTTTATGATGCCTGTTGTGCCGAATTCTACGATTTTATTCTGGACGGGTGTTGTGATTTTTTCCTCCACGAAGGTGGAGTCTACTTTTTTGCCGCCGTGATAGATTTCCTTGCTGATGAGAGAGGAAACGCCGTCGATCCCTTCCTGTACCACCTTTGTTGTGCCGATCTGCATTTTTGCGTTGGGGCGTTCGATGGTTTCGTAGGGAATGGATTTTGTTTCTGCTACAATCTTTTCTGTGACAGAGGTCAGGGAGATAGTCATCATAGCTTCGATGGGGTCGCTTTCTTCCGCATCATTTAAGATATAGTCTGTGTTCAGTGTGTCATCCAGATCTTCCAGCAGTGCGCCGACAGTGGTTTTGTCTGTGTTTACCATTCTGGGAGCGCCGTCTACATTGATGACAACAGATTGCATATTCGTTTTGCTGTAAGCAGATGCTGTTCCGCAGCCGATTACCAATATAAATACTACGATTGCAAGAACTCTAAGATGTGTTTTCATTTTTACCTCCTTGAACGAGCCGTACTGCCGCGTGTGGGATGGCAGGGGATTTCGCTCTTTGTCGTTATTATATGATATGACATTCTTATGCCTTTTCCTGTCCCCGAAGGGGACAAGCGGTCGTATTTACACGGGGAGTCGTCACTTCCGCATAATTGTTTACGCCTGTTTCTATTCCTTGCAAAAAGAAAAGATATACCGTTTCTGATATATCTTTACTCTCGCTACGATGAATATATTAACACATTTGTAACAATTCTGCAACCTTTTTTAAAAACTTAGTGGGTTTTTGCGGAAAAGTGTATACAAAAAACTATGTTTCAAGGCTTTTTGTTACTTTAAGAACAGTTTCTCCGCGTTCTTTTTGGTGATTTCGGCTACTTTTTCCGCTGTAACCCCTTTGATTTCAGCTATTTTTTCCACAACATATTTCAGGTTAGCGGAATCATTTCGCTTGCCTCTGTTGGGTGCGGGGGCAAGATAGGGGCAGTCTGTTTCAATGAGGATGCTTTCCAGAGGGATCGCTTCCACCACCTCCACCAGTTTTTTTGCATTGGGGAAGGTAACCACACCGCCAATGCCGATATGGAAGCCCATTTTCACATATTCCTTTGCCATTTCGGCAGAGCCGGAATAGCAGTGGATGGAACCACGGCGCACCTTGGAGCGTTCAATGATGTCGAAGGTGTCCTGAGAGGCTTCTCTGGAATGAATGACAACGGGAAGCCCTGTTTCCTCAGCCAGACGCAGCTGCTGGATGAACCAGAAGCGCTGAAATTCCCGTGGATGGGTGTCATAGTGATAATCCAGACCGATCTCGCCGATGGCAACCACCTTTTTATGGTCGCTCAGCTTTCTCAGCTTTTCGATGGTCTGAGAGGACATATCGTAGAGTTCATGGGGATGTACGCCGACGGCAGCGTAGATATAGTCATATTTATCGGCCATGCGAACGCTCATTTCGGAGCTTTTCACATCGCAGCCGATGTTGATGATATGGCTTACCCCGGAAGCAGGGAGAAGCTCCCCAAGGAGCTCCTCTCTGTCATGTTTGAATCTGCGATCGTCATAGTGCGCATGAGATTCAAAATATTCCATGCTTGAAATCAGCTGATTGCGCTGCCGCTTTCAAAGTTTTCGTCCAGTGTTGTCAGGATGGACAGTTTGCCGTCGCTGTCCTCTGCGCACAGGATCATACCGTAGCTCATTTCGCCCATCATTTTTCTGGGTGCCAGATTGTAAGCTACCACAACACGCTTGCCAACCAGTTCGCCGGGTGCATAGGAGCCTTTGATGCCGGAGAAGATTACTCTTTCCTCTTCGCCGAATCTGACTACATTACGCAGCAGCTTTTTGGATTTGGGCACTTCGTTGGATTCGATAACCTCGCCCACCTTCAGCTGTACCTTACAGAAATCGTCGATGGTGATTTCTGCGGGGTATTCGGGTTCTTCATGGGCGGGAGCCTTTGCTTCTTCCTTCTTGGGCTCCTCTTCTTTTTTGGGCTGGTTTGCGATGGAGGTTGCCTGAGATGCTTTGATGGCAGCTTCCAGCTCAGCCAGTTCCTTTTTCATATCGATACGAGGGAAGAGGGTTTCGCCTTTCTGAACAGCCAGTTCTGCAGGCAGAACGCCCCATGTTTTTGTTGTTTCCCATGCAGTTGCTTCTGCGGGGATATTCAGCTGTGCCCAGATCTTTGCGGGAGACAGAGGCATGAAGGGCTGGATCAGGATGGATACGATACGAATGGATTCTGCAACATTGTACAGTGCGTTTGCCAGTTCGCCTTTTTTGGATTCATCCTTGCACAGTACCCAGGGCTGTGTTTCGTCGATATATTTATTTGTTCTGCGGATCAGGTTCCAGATTTCAACCAGAGCGTCGGAGAAGAGCATATTGTCCATTTTTGCTTCCACAACGGGGATGGTTGCTGCTGCCATTGCCTTCAGCTCTGCATCGAAGGGGGATTCCACTCTGTCTGCAGGCAGTGTGCCGCCGAAATATTTTTCGATCATACCGCAGGTTCTGGAAACCAGATTGCCCAGATCGTTTGCCAGATCGGAGTTGATTCTCTGGATCAGTGCTTCATTTGTGAAGTTGCCGTCCTGACCGAAAGCGATTTCTCTCAGCAGGAAATAACGGATGGCATCCACGCCGTATTTTTCGCACAGAACAACGGGGTCTACTACGTTACCAACAGATTTGGACATTTTGCCGCCGTTGATTACCAGCCAGCCGTGACCGAATACCTTCTTAGGCAGAGGCATATCCATAGCCATCAGCATTGCGGGCCAGATGATCGCATGGAAACGAACGATTTCCTTACCTACCACATGAACATCTGCGGGCCAGTATTTCTGATAGTCTTCATCATGGTCTGTGCCCCAGCCCATAGCGGTTACGTAGTTGGACAGTGCGTCGATCCATACATATACGATGTGACCGGGATCGAAGTCTACAGGTACGCCCCATTTGAAGGAGGTACGGGAAACGCACAGATCCTCCAGACCGGGCTTCAGGAAGTTTGCGATCATTTCGTTCTGGCGTGTGTTGGGCTGCAGGAATTCGGGGTTTTCTTCATAATATTTGATGATTCTGTCGCCGTATTTGGAAAGCTTGAAGAAATAGCTTTCTTCCTTCAGCAGCTCTACATCTCTGCCGCAGTCGGGGCATTTGCCGTCCTTCAGCTGTGTTTCTGTGAAGAAGGATTCACAGGGTGTGCAGTACCAGCCTTCGTAGGAGGATTTGTAGATGTCGCCTTTTTCGTACAGTGTTTTGAAGATTTTCTGTACCGCTGCGATGTGGTAATCGTCTGTGGTACGGATGAATCTGTCATAGGAAATTTCCATCAGCTTCCACAGGTCTTTGATACCGGCTACAACCTTATCTGTGTAAGCCTTGGGTGTCATGCCCTGAGAGGATGCGATTCTTTCGATTTTCTGACCATGTTCGTCTGTCCCTGTCAGAAACATAACGTCATAGCCGCGCAGTCTTTTGTAACGTGCCATTGTGTCCGTTGCTACCGTACAGTAGGAATGACCGATGTGCAGTTTGTCACTGGGGTAGTAAATGGGTGTGGTAATATAGAATTTTTCTTTCGCCACAAGTATCTCTCCTTTTTCTGTGAAATTTAAAAAATCCGTCCTTTCATCACGAAAGGACGGACATATCTGCCGTGTTACCACCTTGCTTCGTTTTCTCCTCGCGGAAAAAACCTCTGTGAGTATAGGGATACTCTTCTCTGTAACGGGAGAAACCCGCCGCAGCCTAGTGTTGAGAAACATTCGGTGCGAAGCTCCAAGGCCATCTTCCGTGATACTTCTGCGCCCCTTTCCAGCTTTCGGGGCTCTCTGGCAGCAGAAGGAGACCACGTACTCTCCTTTTCACAGCTGTTTTCCTAACAGAAGATATTTTACTAATTTTCCCCGAATCTGTCAACGGATACATGGAAAAATCGCGGAAAATCGGCAAAGAAAAGACCCATTTGATAAAATGGGCCGATTTTTCTTATTTCTTTGCTTTTTCTTTTGCTTTTTTTGCTTCTTTCTCCATGGTGCGGTTTGCACTTGCAGCAATTTTTTCCATGAAGGTTTTCTTTTTCTTGTTTTCCAGATTCATGCCTGTGATGCCTACGATATACATACCTGCCAGATCAACCTTTACGTTTTTCTTTACGGGCATAATATCGAATACGGGCTTATCGCACATCAGTGTTACGATCTGGGGACCAACCTTGGCACGAACCAGATTGGATTTCTGCATTTTTGCTCTTTTGGGGAGCTGCTCATAAACTGCTTTGGGCAGATTGGATGCAGAGGGTTTTTCCCGTTTCTTGTCGATGACGAAGATCTGGACAGTGGTGCGGTTTGCATCAATAAAGTCCTGTGCCTGGATCATCTGACCCATAGCTTTTCTGTTCATACGATACAGTACGAAGATGATGATTGCCAGAACGACAATGGTGATGATCAGAATATCAGAAGTATTCAAAATAGTTCCTCCTTTTATAACAGTACGCAAACGATACTGTTTGCAGTAAATTTTCACGTCTAACCATTTTACCATCGTTTTTTCGTTTAGGGAAGAGAAAACTTCGATTTTTTTCGATTTTTTTCGTAAAAAGTGTGCTTGAAACAGCCTTTCTGTAGGGGTATACTGAAAATATAAGGGGAAAAGATATTATTTTTGACGGAAAACAGGAAGGGAGGCGAGGACAGATGGCTCATCTGGCGAACTGGGTGCTGCTGATCGCAGCGGTCATTCTGATCGGAAATATCATACTCTCCGGTCTGATCGTTTTTTTTGAAAGAAGAAATCCCTCCAGCACATGGGCATGGCTTTTGGTGCTGTTGTTTGTACCTGTGCTGGGCTTTCTGATTTATATGGTGTTCGGGCGGGACAGCCGACGGGAAAAAATGTTTCTGGAAAAGGAAAAGTATGACCGTGCGGTTTACCGCAGCGATGTGGAGTCGGTGCGGAAGAATCGGGCACAGAAGCAGAGCATCCGCAATCGGGAGATCCTGCTGGAGCATGAGCATGTGGCGGATCTTGCCCATATGCATATGAACAGCGGAAGCTGGCTGACCTTCAATAATAAGCTGGAGTATTACAATAACGGGAACGATAAATTCAATGCGCTGATCGAAGATATTCGGAAGGCGAAGAAGCATATCCATCTGGAATACTATATCTGGCGCGGCGACGGACTGGGCAGACGGCTGATGGAGGAACTGGTGAAAAAAGCGGAAGCGGGTGTAGAGGTGCGTGTGCTGTATGACGGCATCGGGAATTCCCGACTGCCTGCCAATTTCTTTGCACCGCTGCACAGAGCAGGAGGTTTTACGGCAGCCTTTCTGCCGCGCTTTATCGTGCGGCTGAATTATCGGAACCACCGAAAGCTGGCGATTATCGATGGGGAGATCGGTTATATCGGCGGCTTCAATGTGGGGGATGAATATCTGGGCATCACAAAGCGCTACGGCCCCTGGCGGGATACTCACCTGCGTTTTCAGGGGGATGCGGTGGATCAGATGCAGATGCGTTTTATCAAGGACTGGAATTTCACCTCTCGGAAGGGGAAGATCGAGATCAGTGAGGAATATTTCCCTACCAGAGAGCAGATGGACGGGGTGCCTGCCCAGATCGTATCCAGCGGGCCGGATACCCGCTGGAATAATGTACGAAACGGCTTCTTTAAAATGATGAATGAGGCGGAGGATCATATTTATCTGACGACACCTTATTTTGTGCCCGATGACAGTATTTTCGAGGCGTTGCGAGTAGCAGCACTGGCAGGGCTGGATGTGCGAATTATTTTCCCGGGAAATCCGGATCATTTTTTTGTTTATTGGGCGAGTATGTCTTATTTGGGCGAATTGTTGGAGGCAGGGGTGCGCTGCTACCAGTATGAGAGAGGATTTATCCATGCAAAGGTGCTGACCA